>NZ_JBYCLA010000423.1:0-2935 GCF_057473665.1 Mycobacterium sp. TH-M25 | reverse complement strand
CGTCGAGCTGGTGGAGAAGATGCTGGCCTCCGGGGCCGCCTACGTCGTGGAGGACGCGGAATTTCCCGACGTCTACTTCCACGCGGATGCCACCGTGCAGTTCGGGTACGAGGCTGGCTACGACCGCGACACCATGCTCGCGCTGTTCGCCGAACGCGGCGGCGATCCGGACCGGGCCGGCAAAACCGACCGGCTGGACGCGCTGCTGTGGCGGGCTGCTCGGCCCGGCGAGCCCAACTGGCCGTCACCGTTCGGGGCCGGTCGCCCCGGCTGGCATGTCGAATGTGCGGCGATCGCGCTCAGTCGTATCGGTACCGGTCTCGACATTCAAGGTGGCGGCAGCGACCTGATGTTCCCGCATCACGAGTTCAGCGCCGCGCATGCCGAATCCGTCAGCGGCGAAAGGCGATTCGCCGGCCACTACGTCCACGCGGGCATGATCGGCTGGGACGGCCACAAGATGTCCAAGAGCCGCGGCAACTTGGTCCTGGTGTCCGGACTGCGTGCGCAGGGCGTCGAACCACCCGTCATCCGGTTGGGTCTGTTGGCCGGGCACTACCGCGCCGACCGCGAATGGACCCCGCAGGTGCTGGACGACGCCCAGGCAAGGCTGCAGCGCTGGCGGGCCGCGGCGGCTCTACCCGCCGGTCCGGACGCGGCCGACCTGATCGCGCGGGTTCGCCAGTATCTCGCCGACGATCTCGACACGCCCAAAGCGCTTGCTGCAATTGATGGTTGGGCGACCGATGCGTTGGAATACGGCGGTCATGACGCCGAGGCGCCGTCGGCGGTGGCCGCGTTGACCGATGCGTTGCTCGGCCTGGAATTGTCCTCAGTGCGGCAGTAGCGGGTAGGTTTCGGCCATGACGTCAGTGAACTCGCAAGTCGTATTCATCACCGGTGGAGGCCACGGGATCGGGGCCGAGGTGGCCCGCCGCCTGCATGCCAAGGGCGCCAAGCTGGTGCTGACCGACCTGGACGCGGCCGCGCTGTCCGCCATTGCCGCCGAGCTCGGCGACGAGCGCGTGCTGACTGTGGTCGCTGACGTGTGCAACCTGGCCGCGATGGAGTCGGCCTCCGGACAAGCCGTCGAGAAGTTCGGCGGTATCGACGTCGTGGTCGCCAACGCCGGCATCGCCAGCTACGGATCGGTGCTACAGGTCGACCCCGAAGCGTTCAAGCGGGTCATCGACGTCAACCTGACCGGGGTGTTCCACACCGTGCGTGCCACGCTGCCCGCGGTAATCGCAACCAAGGGCTACGTGCTGGTCGTGTCATCGCTGGCGGCCTTTGCCGCCGCCCCTGGCATGATGCCCTACGACGCGTCGAAGGCCGGCGTCGAACACCTGGCCAACGCGTTGCGTCTCGAGGTGGCCGGTGACGGAGTCACCGTCGGCTCGGCCCACATGTCCTGGATCGACACCGCGCTGGTTCGCGATACCAAGACCGACCTGCCGTCGTTCATCGAGCTGCTGTCCAAGCTGCCGTGGCCGCTGAACAAAACCACCTCGGTCGACGCCTGCGCGGTGGCGTTCGTCAAGGGCATCGAAGAGCGCAAGCGACGGGTGTACTGCCCGGGTTGGGTGGGCTACTTCCGCTGGCTCAAGCCGCTGCTGTCGACCCCGGTCGGGGAGAACGCGGTCGCCAAGACCGCGGCGGCGCTGCTGCCCCGGATGGATGAGGAAGTCAAAGCGCTCGGCCGGTCCACCAGCGCCTACAACATCACGCTCGGCAAGGGCGACTAAGCGCGGTCGCTGCACGGCGCGCGAGGGTGCGTGTCTGTACGCGACACGCCGAAGCTGCCCGGCATTCTGCGCACGGTCGCGCAGTGATCGGCAAGGGCGACTAACTGCTAACGCCCGAAACCCGGTCGGCGGCGGCGTAGATAGCGCTCGAACTCAGCGGCCAAGGCGTCGCCGTCGATCTTGCCCAACACCTCGGTCATGTCGACTTCGGCGTCGCCGCGCTCCTCCAGGGACTGCACGTATTCGGCGATCTCGTCGTCGTCGGTGGTCATCTCGGTGACCGCCTGCTCCCACTCCTCGGCCTGGGCCGGCAGGTCGGCCAGCGGCACCTCGATGTCGAGCACCTCCTCGACCCGGCGTAGCAGCGCGACCGTCGCCTTGGGGTTGGGCGGCTGCGAGACGTAATGCGGGACCGCCGCCCAGAACGTGACGGCCGGGATTCCGGCCATCACGCACGCGTCCTGGAATACCCCGGCGATGCCGGTCGGACCCTCGTAACGGGTCTCCTGCAGGCCGAAGCGGTGCGCCGACTCGGGGGAGTACGCGGCCCCGGACACCGGCACCGGCCGGGTGTGCGGCGTGTCGGCCAGTAGCGCCCCCAGAATCACCACCGTGTCGACATTCAGCTTGTCGGCGACGGCCAGCAACTCGGCGCAAAAAGTGCGCCACCGCATGTTCGGCTCGACCCCGTGCATCAGCACGATGTCCCGCCCGGCGCCCGGCGGGCGGCAGTGCGAAATCCGCATCGACGGCCACACCAGTTCTCGGGTGACGCCGTCGACCTGGCGAATGACGGGGCGGTTCACCTGATAGTCGTAGTAGGCCTCGTCGTCGATCTCGACGATCGGGTCGGCCTCCCAGATGGCGTCCAAGTGTTCGAGCGCATCGCTGGCCGCGTCTCCGGCGTCATTCCAGCCCTCGAACGCAGCCACAATGATCGTGTTGTGCAGTTCTGGGAAAGAGGCGCTGCCATCTGGCGAGGTCACGCAATCAGGGTACGACGTGATCAAGCTCGCGGCGCCAAGAGCGGCGGCCGTTTTGCATAGTCGAGCTATGCTTGTTCCGATGGTTTCGACAACCGGCGCCGACGATGTCATGACGAAATACGTTCTTTGGCAATCTTGTTGAGGTGGTGACGACGGTATTGCCGACAAGGCCCGCAAGCCGGCGATCACGGGCACTGCGATCGC
>NZ_JBYCLA010000422.1:0-5455 GCF_057473665.1 Mycobacterium sp. TH-M25 | reverse complement strand
ACCGGGCTCTGGCCCGCCGGGTCACCCCCGCCCCGGAGTCGCTGCATTCGATCCCGATCACCGCGTTGGCGTGGATCGGCGCGGTGCTGATGGCGTTGTCGGCCGCGGTGCTCGACCCGTCTTCCTCGCAGACCATGACGGCCGCGGTCATCCTGCCGTGGGTGTGCGTCCAGGGTGCCGCCACGTTCCTGATGGCGGCCGCCTACGGGGTGTTGGAGGGCTGGCTGGCGGTGCACGGCTCAACCGATTGGTGGCCGTTCCCACCGCCGCCGTTGCCGGAGGCGCCCAGCTTCACCAAGGAACGCCAGGGCCGCTCATCGGGTGCCGCTTTGCCACCGGGCTGGGACGAAAGCGCACCAATGCGCGCACCTCGCACCGAACCTAAAAAGCCGTGGCAAAGCTGAAGTGTTAGGAGTGCGATGAGCTCACCGCCGCCGAGCACCGCTATTTCGCGGGCCGGTTTGCGACCGAACTTCCGGAAAGGAAACCGTAACCGTGCCGTACTACAGCGTGAATATCGCCGACCTGCCGTACCCGCACTCGATGGGGTGCTGACGCTCAGCGAAAGTGACCAGGTCTGCTCATCGAAAGTGACCATCCTGGCGTCGTTCAGAGTAGCGCAGAGTTGGCGGCCATGGGGCAGTTCCTTTCCCGGGACGCCTCGCAGGCGTAAAAATAGCCCCACCAGCATCACCGGACGCATCAGTTGCGTATTTTCCGATCAGGCACATCGGTAAGGTGATCGTTGGTCATCGCGTTGATCTCCTTCGATTTGACTTTGCTGGTCGTTTCGAAGAATCACGCGATGACCGCCCTCTACCGGGCTACGACACGCCCACCAGGCCCATCAGCTCGTACACCACGCCACTGGACGCAACTAATTAAGCAGATGCGTGGATGCCGACAAAGCTATTGAACGGTTTTCCGATTTGGAATGCCCATCATGTCTAAGCATGGACCGTCTGGTTGTGCCAAAATGTCACGGTCGATTGCGATCCGGCGGCGTACCCCCGTCAGACGCCTATAGCACGAAAAGTGCGCTATCACGGTGTGAATACTGGCGCAGCGAATTGGTCAAGGTACGGTATATCAATGCCAAAATCGTTCAACGCCGGACCTAGCTGTTGAACAATTGTGAACAAGTCAACCATGTCAACAAACGTGCTCTGTTGTATGGCCTGGCCAACCGCTAATCCGAGTGCTCCGAGTGGGCCGTCGCTCAGGTTGGCCATGAAAGTGTCCATAAAATGTGTTGGTATTGTGAACGCAAACGTGTCGAAGGTATCTGTCTCCGGGAGTTGAAGCTCCTGAATCTTTTGGAGCGCGTCGGTGAACGCATTGCTGAAATCGGTCGGTGACGACAGCACTTTCGTCAATTCCGACGTGTTAATCGTCGCGCCTTCAAATAGCGGACTGGTAAACATGGATGACGGGTTCGCTAGCTCGGCGTTGATGTCGTTCGTGAAGGCCTGAAAGCCTTGTTCGACGGCCGGTCCCAGGTTGTTCATGGCGGTCTGTACCTGCTCGGTGGAGGGGGCAAGTCCGATACCGGTGACAACGTTGGCCGGTCCAGCGTCCCATCCCTGGTTGGCAGGATTGTCGTAGCCGAGGTTGACGATCTGCGTCAGTACTGGTTGCAGCAAATCGGCCAGCGGCTTTCCTATCCCCGGGACAAGAAGTAGCGGCTGTAGCAGGGGCAACGTGGGACCGGCGACAGGGTCGTCGGCGGCCGGAATCATGTAATAGCTGGTGTTGCCGACGTAATCCGCAGTCGTTGGCAATTGAACGGCGGCATCGACCTCCTGTGGCGTAAGGTATTGATAGTTGGAATGCACAAATCCAAAGCCGAGCTCTGCGTTGAGATCTGATAGAATATTGAGCGGATATTTAGGAAAGTCGGCGAATCCATCGTATTCAAGTGTGTAAATGGAAGTAACATACGGAGTGTCCGGCGGCGTAATAGCGGTGAGTGGTGTCGAGAAAGCTGGATATGTCGTGTCGAAGCGCGCATCTATGCCGCCGTTCGGATTACCGAGATCGCCAATCAACACAAATTTTACGGCGTCGGTTGGCACGCCCTCGTGCTGCAATTGTTGCTCACTCAATATATTCGAGGAGACCATCGAACTCTGGGAATAGCCCAGAACACCGACGGTGTTCCCTGCATCGACATTTTGCGTGATATAGTCGTTCAACATAATCTGATCTTGATTCATCGATGTGCCCAATGGCAGGCTTTTGACTCCGGAGAAAATCGGCTCCGCTCCCTCCGGCGTGAACACACCTACTGAGTGTGCGCCGGGCAAAATCCTCTGCATGAAGAGGGCGTCGACAGCAGGAACATAACCGTTGAAAACGGGGCTCTGGGGTATGGGCATGCCGCTGCCGCCGACGATCAGCCCTACCAGATGATCAGGTGAGTCGACCACGTAAGTGTCGTTGGTGGTGAGTCGAACCCCAGGCATCTGGATATCGGGCAGGGACCGGGCCACCGGAGTGGCGACGATCAGGCTGGCACCCACCAGGACGACACCGGCGGTGGCGTAGGGACGAAGCGATGCTCGCATAGGAACTCCTGAATAAAGATGGTCAATAGACTTAAGTCCGTAGGAAGTATCGCATAATTAGGTAAGGATGAACATGGAGATATCTCTAGATATCGCGCCTCGGATGTCGACCAATTATGGTGACAACTACAAACCCATCGCCGACCGTTCGAGGGTCCACCACACCTCGAACAGAACCTCCGTGTCATGCAAGTCGGCCCCGGTCAGTTCTTCGAATCGCGCAAGCCGGTACCGCACGGTGTTTTGATGGACAAGTAACCGCGCTGCTGTCTGCTCGACGTTGGTCCCGCACGTCAGGTACACGTGCACCGTCGATACAAGCTCGCGAGCTGAGCCATGCGCGGCGAGTGGTATGAGGTAGCGCTTCCGCAGCGACTCCCCAACGTCGGCGTCCGTTACCACAGCCGGCCGGAGACCTAGCGATTCGATGTCGTGCGCGCCCCGAAGCCCGCAAGCCTGCGCTGTCAGGTGTGCACGGGTAGCTAGGCGGTAGGACTCGGCTAGCTGCTCCAGCTGGCAGGCCGGACCGTAACCGACGACACCGTCGAAGTCTCTGGATGGCGGCTCGCCCAAAAAACCAACGATGCAATGATCAACAGGCGCACATAGCCCGCGGGAGGGCCGCATCAGGTCACCAAAGCCGAGTGCTTTCTCAATTTTGTTTGCAGGAGCGTTCTCATCCACTCCGGCCCGAACGGCAACGTATTCGCCAGCAGGGTCAAGGCCGAATGCCTCGGCATGAAAGCGCAGCTCGGCTGCTGGTATCTCGCCGAACAGCACCCTGCGCGCAAACACCGCGCGCCAGCCTCGCTCAGCGTGTAGGAGTTCAACTTTGCGATGCGCGCCGGCGATCGTCGCCATCGCAACATCGGACCACGCCAAGGTCGACTGGACTAACTCCAACACTTGAGTGGCATCGATGCCAAGACTGCGGCCCGCTTCACGCGCGGAGTCGACGACGACCTCGATACCGATGCGCCAGGCACGGAGCAGCTCAGCGATCGGAATGGCTTGCTGCGCCCGTTCCTCACCGATAGCGGCCAACTCCGCCAGCTCGGACTCGTTCACGGCCGCGCGTCCAGCGCGAGCCGACCGTACGATCCGCTCGATCTGGAGTCCGACTTCGCCATAAAGTACTTCCCGAGGCAGCACGCGGTAGGCAGGAAGCTCGGCCTGCATGCCTTCAACGACACGCCCTGCAAGCTCATCCCTGCCACCAAGCAGCGTGTCGAAAAGCAGATCCCAGGGCTTAACCACAGTGCCTATCTCTCGTACGTGGACTTGACCCCGTTTGGTCAGGCGGCAGGGTGCCGCCGACCCGGCCCATCATAGCGGTGGATGAGTGGCGCGTGCGACGGCGAACAAAACTCGACTTTAAACAGATGCTCCGCGGTGAAGGCTGGCTGGCTGCGATGGCAGCTCCGCCCACGCAGGCACGGTAGCGATGAAGTCCGCCACGACACGTTCATCAACTCCAATGACGAATGGCCACCCCGTGGTCGTCACCCCGAGAGACGGTCAACACCTTTATGAAAAGGGACCGCCCGGTGATCGAGCTGTTCAACGCAATCCTCGACGACATCAACGCCAACGGCGTTCCCGGCGCCGGGTTCACACCGGTCCCAGCCTGAGCCGTCATAGGGTGTAACGAATAGCCGATCCATTTCGGGCACTCCCGGCGTCTGTTGCCCAGCGATCAGTGCTGTGCGACGCGGCGAGCAGTCATCTTATAAATCGCGTGCTCATCACGGAGCCCGATGGCCAGGACATGGCGGGTGTTCTCATCGACTTGCCGGTAGTCACGCGGAATCGTTGTGGCCGCCGGCCTGGGGTGTCGAACTTGACTCGTGCGAGTCCGGTGAGATCGCCGCTGACGTGCCGCTCCTCGAGTAGTTTGCCCAGCACCCTTCCATGTTCCAGGTCGTCGATGGTGGCTTGTGCCGCGTCCAACGCCGCCGGGTGGACCTCTTGTCCCGAGCCGACACGTATTTGCCGTTTGTACCTGGTGACACGATCCTTAGCGACGCGTCCCCCGTGGGTTCACACCGCTGAAGAACTTTCAGTATTTGGGTTCAACTGATGTCAAGTCCGCCGTCGTAGTCGTCACGGGCGTAGCCGTCGCGTTCGACAACACTGTGGCGGCCTTGCTGCCGCACACGCCCGGTGTCGGCGGCTTCGCGCTCGCGTGCTAGCTGTTCTCCGATGTGTTCGGCCGTCCGCGTTTCCCGTAGGGCGGTTCTCGTGTAGGCGAGGTCGGCGACGTAGGGGTCCATGCCGTCAAAGTGGTCGAGGTAGTTGTGGGGCTCTTCGCCGCCGCGCATCCGGTCCAGGGCGTGCTCGGCTTCGGCGAGGGCGGTGTGTTCGCGGTCGTCGCGGCCGATGATGCCGGCCAGCATTGCCTGGGCTTCGCGTGTCGAGTAGACCGTGGGTTCGGCGTCGATGCTGGAGCTGGTGTGGTGTTCGTCTTCGCCGGCAACGGGCACGGTCATGTAGATGCGGTTGAGGATGGAGCCGCGGGTCATGGCCGGGTAGAGCATGGTTTTCGTCATCTTCTCCGCGTCACCGATGGCCAGGCCGACGTCGGCGTTGGCGCCTTGGGCGGCGTGGATGGTGCCGGCGTAGCCGAGCACGACACTGTGTTGGGCGTAGTCGGCGGGCAGGATTGCGCGGGCGTGATCGCTGAGCCGCTGTGCTTCGATCGTGCCGTTGGTGGCGTCGACACCGAGCACGCGCCACCGGTCGGCGTTGGTGACCCCAGGGGTCTCCCGGGTCAGTGTGGCGATGGCCGGGTCGGGGGTGACGGGGATGTCCCAGGTGTTTTCCTTGGTCATGATGATGTCGCCGTAGCGGGCGTGCTGGTCGCGGGCGATCGGGACTGCGGCACCCAG
>NZ_JBYCLA010000421.1:0-8845 GCF_057473665.1 Mycobacterium sp. TH-M25 | reverse complement strand
GTCACGCTTGAACAGGAACTCCGGCACCCAGAAACTGTGGATCACGTCAGCCGAGGCCAGCACGAACTCGATCCGTTTGCCGGCCGGCAGCACCAGCACCGGGATCTCCGTGCTGGTCCCGATCGTCTCGACCTTGTCGAAGTTGAGGTAGGTGCGGTCTTCGGTGTTGAGCCCACGGACCGGGCCGACCCGCTCCTCGCCGTGGGAGTCTTTGCCCTCGGGCTTGGACGTCATGGCCGCCTTGCGGGCTGGGTCGGCTCCGTCGTAATGGAGCGTGCCGTCTTTGAAGTCGACCTTCTGGTAGCCGAACTTCCAGTTCCACTGGAACGCGGTGACGTCGATGACGACCTCGGGGTCGGACGCCAGATGCAGAACCTTCTCCTGCACCACCACGGTGAAGTAGAACAACACCGAGACGATCAGGAACGGCGTGACAGTGAGCACCAGTTCCAGCGGCATGTTGTAGCCGAACTGCCGGGGCAGTTCGGTGTCGGTGGCCTTCTTGCGGTGAAACGCCATTGACCAGAACATGAAGCCCCAGACCATGATGCCGACCACCAGCGACGCGATCACCGCGGCGATCCACAGCTGGCGGTTCCAGGCAGCTTCCTCGGTGATGCCGGTCGGCCAGCCCAACGCCATGGCCTCGGTGAAGCTGCACCCGCTCAGGCTCACCGCAAGCAAGCCCAGCATGCCGATTACCGCCGGCTTACCAAGCCTGCGGGAATCTGCCGATCGGCTCTTCAACAAGCCCTGCGAAAAGCTTGGCCCGCGAAATGTCACGGTCACGCCTCCTGAGAATCACCAGCTGGACCAACGTCACACATCCCCGGTCAGGGGGACTGTCGGCTGACTCGCACGTCGAATACTACGCAGCGTAGACCACTCACGCCGCGGAGCCGAGTGCAGGCCCGCCCCATATCAGGTCACCGCTGTGCGGCATAGATGAGCGACCGCCGCCTTGCGGCATACTTAGCGGCGATGTGTGGACTGCTGGCCTTCGTGGCTGCCCCGGCCGGAGCCGAGCCGAACGGCGACGCGCACGCCACCGCCGAGGCCATCGCGCAGGCGTCGCGCCTGATGCGCCACCGCGGGCCTGACGAACCGGGTACCTGGGCAGACCCGGCCGGGACGGTCGTGTTCGGCTTCAACCGGCTCTCGATCATCGACATCGCGCATTCGCATCAGCCGCTGTGCTGGGGCCCGCCGGAATCCCCGGACCGCTACGAGCTGGTGTTCAACGGCGAGATCTACAACTACCTGGAGTTGCGCGCGGAGCTCGCCGAACAGCATGGCACGGTGTTCGCCACCGACGGCGACGGCGAGGCGATCGTGGCCGCCTACCACCACTGGGGCGCCGACGCGCTGCCGCGACTGCGGGGCATGTTCGCCTTCGCGTTGTGGGACACCGTAACCCGCGAATTATTCTGTGCCCGGGACCCTTTCGGCATCAAGCCACTTTTCGTGGCAACCGGAACCGGCGGCACCGCGGTCGCCAGCGAGAAGAAATGCCTACTGGATCTGGCCGAATTGATCGAGTTCGACCCCGGCGCAACTGGGATCGACGAGCGCGCCGTCCAGCACTACACGGTGCTGCAGTACGTGCCCGAGCCCGAGACACTGCACCGCGGCGTGCGCCGGCTGGAATCGGGCTGCTACGCCCGCATCCGCCCCGGACGGCAACCGGAGACCACCCGCTACTTCGTCCCACGTTTCCATACGGTGCCCTTGTCGAAGGGCACCGAGCAGGCCCGCTACGCCGAGATCACCGCGGTTCTGGAGGACTCGGTGGCCAAGCACATGCGGGCCGACGTCACGGTCGGCGCCTTCCTGTCCGGCGGTATCGACTCGACGGCGATCGCGGCGCTGGCCATCCGGCACAACCCGCGACTGATCACCTTCACCACCGGCTTCGAGCGCGAGGGATTTTCCGAAGTCGACGTTGCGGTCGCGTCGGCCGAGGCGATCGGTGCCCGGCACATCGCCAAGGTTGTCACTGCGGAGGAGTTCGTCGAGGCGCTGCCCGAGATCGTCTGGTATCTCGACGAACCCGTGGCCGACCCGGCGCTGGTGCCATTGTTCTTCGTGGCCCGCGAGGCGCGTAAGCACGTCAAGGTGGTGCTGTCCGGCGAGGGCGCCGACGAGTTGTTCGGTGGCTACACCATCTATCGGGAACCGTTGTCGCTGAAACCTTTCGACTATCTTCCCCGCCCGCTGCGGCGCTCGATGGGTAAGGTGTCCAAGCCGTTGCCGGACGGTATGCGCGGCAAGAGCCTGCTGCACCGCGGATCACTGACCCTCGAGGAGCGCTACTACGGCAATGCCCGCAGCTTCTCCGACGCGCAGTTGCGCGACGTGCTGGCGGTATTCCGTCCCGAGTGGACGCACACCGACGTCACGGCGCCGTTCTACGTCGATTCCGCCGACTGGGACCCGGTCGCGCGGATGCAGCACATCGACTTGTTCACTTGGTTGCGCGGCGACATCCTGGTCAAGGCCGACAAGATGACCATGGCCAACTCGCTGGAACTGCGGGTGCCGTTCCTGGATCCCGAGGTGTTCGCAGTCGCGTCCCGGTTGCCGGTAGAGGCCAAGATCACCCGCACGACCACCAAGTACGCCCTGCGCCGCGCGCTGGAGCCGATCGTGCCCGCGCATGTGCTGAACCGGCCGAAATTGGGATTCCCGGTTCCTATCCGGCATTGGCTGCGCGCCGGCCCGCTGCTGGAGTGGGCGCACGAGGCGATCGACGCGTCAGCCACCGACTACCTGATCGACCGCGCGGCTGTTCGGCGGATGCTCGACGAACACCGTTGCGGCACAGCCGATCACAGCCGCCGGCTATGGACGGTACTGATCTTCATGCTGTGGCACGCGATCTTTATCGAGCACCGCGTGGTTCCGCAGATCAGCGAGCCGCAGTATGCCGTGGAGCTCTAGGCACTCTCGCCCGAGCCGTCTTCGCCGAGACTTAACTCCTTGCGATCGGCGTCGGCGTGTTGTCACCACCGGTTAAGTGTCGCGGGCCGGGCGGGAGTCCTAACCCAGCACCGCGGCGATTTCTGCGGCCGCGTCGTCGCCGTAGGCATCCGCCAACCGGACCTTCGCCGTGGCGGGATCCCAGCTCCATTCCTGGGTGCCGGTCGACTCCAGTACCAGAACCGCGACCAGTGAGCCCAACTGTGCCGAACGCTCCAGGCTCAGGCCACCGCTGCGGCCGGTGAGGAATCCGGCCCGGAAGGCGTCACCGACACCGGTGGGGTCGGTCAGGCTGGTCTCCGGGACGACGTCGACGTGTACGCGTTCGCCGTCGCGGTCGATGATGTCGACGCCTTTAGCGCCCAGCGTGGTCACCCGCAGGCCGACCTTGGCCCGCACGTCGGCTTCCGACCAGCCGGTTTTCGACTGCAACAGTTCCCATTCGTAGTCGTTGGTGAACAGGTACTCCGCGCCGTCGACGAGCTTGTCGATCTCTTCGCCGGACAGCCGGGGTAACTGCTGCGAGGGGTCGGCGGCAAAGGGCAGGCCGAGCTTGCGGCACTCCTCGGTGTGCACCACCATCGCGGCCGGGTCGTTGGCGCCGATGATCACCAGGTCCGGCCTGCCGAGTGAGGAGACGACGTCGGCCAGCTTGATGTTGCTTGCTTCGGACATCGCCCCCGGGTAGAACGACGCGATCTGGGCCATGTCCTCGTCGGTGGTGCAGACAAAACGCGCGGTGTGAGCGGATTTCGAGATCAGCACGTGGTCGGTGTTGACGCCATGCGACTGCAGCCACTTGCCGTAATCGTCGACGAAATCGTCACCGGCGGCCCCGACCAGCGCCACGTCGCCACCGAGCACACCGATGGCGAAGGCAATGTTGCCCGCGACGCCGCCGCGATGAATCACCAGGTCATCGACCAAGAAACTCAGCGACACCTTTTGCAGATGCTCGGCCAACAGGTGTTCAGAGAACCGACCTGGAAACCGCATCAAATTATCAGTGGCAATAGAACCGGTTACCGCGATAGTCACGAAACTCCACCCCTTCAAAATCCTAAGTTCGGCTATCGAAGCCTACCCGTGACCGTGGTCGGCTCCCCACCGCGGGCATGCGCCAGCTAGCCTCCGTAAAAGAACCTCGCGGCGGCCTGACGCGTCCAGGGCCCTGCGGCTTTGCTACCCGAGGAGATCCAGCTATGCCGGGTCCGTACTCGTCGGACCAACGTGGCGGCTCCGACGGACCGCCGCTTGCCGGCATACATCCCAGTGAGCCCGCTGCAGCCCCGCCGGGATACCCGACACCGCAGCAGGTGCAGGCAGACCCGGGTCCGATGCCGCCGCCGGCGCCCCTCTCGAAGCCTCGCCGACGCGGATTGCTCGTCCGCGGCGGCATCGCGCTGGCCGTCGTCGCCGTTGCGACCGCCGCCGTCTTGTACGGCACGCACCGCGCTCCGCTGGCCGCACCGGGGACGTTCTCCGATGCGACCGCTCGGTCGGCGATCCAGGGCTACCTCGACGCGCTGGAACATCGCGACATCGAGGCCATCGCACGCAATACGCTGTGCGGTATCTACGACGCCGTCCGGGACCGCCGGTCCGACGAGGCGTTGGCCAAGCTCAGCAGCGACGCGTTCCGCAAGCAGTTCACCGAGGCGCGGGTGACGTCTATCGACAAGATCGTCTATTGGTCCAATTACCAAGCGCAAGTGCTGTTCACCATGCGTGTACAAGCGCCGACGGGCAACGGTACGCGCAGCGAGGTGCAGGGGGTCGCACAGTTGATCAGCCAGCACAACCAGATCTTGGTGTGCTCCTACGTGCTACACAGCGCGGGAGTGTACTGAGTCCCGCTCGAAGATCAGTTGAACGAGTCGCCGCAGGCGCACGAGCCGGTGGCGTTCGGGTTGTCGATGGTGAAACCCTGCTTCTCGATGGTGTCGACGAAGTCGATCGAGGCGCCCTGGATGTACGGGGCGCTCATCCGGTCGACGGTCAGCGTCACACCACCGAACTCGGCGGTGAGGTCACCGTCGAGGGCGCGGTCGTCGAAAAACAGGTTGTAGCGCAGGCCTGCGCAGCCACCCGGCTGGACCGCGATCCGCAGCGACAGGTCGTCGCGCCCCTCTTGATCCAGCAGCGCCTTAGCCTTGGCTGCCGCGGCGTCGGTCAAGATCGCGCCGTGGGTGGTGGCGGTGGCTGACTCGTCCTGAACAGTCATAGGTTCTCCTGAGTAAGTACGTGCGTGCTGGTGGGTTCGCTCGGCGAGTCAACCCACCTGTCCAACGGTACCTTGTCGTAGGGCCGTTCGTCAGAGTCGTGCCGCGACCTCGGCGGCCAGCCCCATCAACTGGTTGGCAGCATCGGCCAGCGCGAGCCGTGTCGAGCCGGCGTAATCGGCGACGCCGGCCGCGCCCAGAACTCCCGCGGATTGGAAGGTTGCCTCGTCCAGCGTGACCTGGCCGGCCAGCACTACCACCGGTACCGGCGACGTTCGAGCCAGCGTTCCGACGACCTTGCCGCGTAGCGACTGCTCGTCGAATGTGCCCTCCCCGGTGATGACCAGGTCGGCGACGGCCAGTTCGGCGGCCAAGCCGGTGCACTCGGCGATGAACCCGGCGCCCGACCGGCACCGGCCGCCCAGCGCGAGCAGCGCCGCCCCGATCCCGCCCGCGGCCCCAGCGCCCGGCTCCGCACTGACCGGCCGACCGGCGGTGTCCAGCTCGCGGGCCCACTGCTCAAGGCGTTCTTCGAGGGTGGCAACGGTGTCACGATCGGCGCCCTTCTGCGGGCCGAACACCCGGGCCGCACCCCAGGGCCCCAGCAGCGGGTATTCGACGTCGCAGGCCGCGACCAGCTCAACTCTGTCGAGGCGTTGCCGCGCCACCGGAAGGCCGCCGAGCTGCTCGATCAGCCCGCGACCGCCGTCGGTGCAGGCAGAGCCACCCAGCCCGACCACGATGCGGGTCGCGCCCGCCTCGAGGGCCGCGGCGATCAGCTGACCGACTCCACTGCTGTGCGCCGCCAGTGCGGTGTGCGGCGTCGGCGGACCGGCCAGCAAGGCCAGTCCGCAGGCCTGCGCGCATTCCAGGTAGGCGGTCCGCGACACCGGGTCGAGCACCCACGCAGCGGAGACGTCAGCGGTCAGCGGCCCGCGAACGGTCAGCGTGCGACGCTCCCCCAACCGGCTGGCCAGCACGTCGACAAACCCCGGACCGCCGTCGGACTGCGGCGCGACGACGATGCGATCTCCAGGACGCACCCGGTTCCAGCCCGCGGCGATGGCCGCTGCCGCCTCGATCGCGGTCAGGGTGTCGCCGAAGCTGTCGGGCGCGATGAGCAGACGAAGGGCCGGCGCAGCGCGTGCCGATCCACTCATTTGAGCAACAGTAGAACGTCGGGCCATCTCGGCCGTTTTCCAGACGCCTCCGCGGTTAAGTAACCTGGCGGGCGTGAAACTGCTGGGCCGTAGCAAGGGCGAAAACCGGCGCGCGCCCGCGCCGCCGACCGACGGCGTCGAAGCGGCGGCGCCGAGCCCCCCGCAGGCCACGGCCCGCAAGGGACGGCCCACGCCCCGACGCGACGCGGGCCGCAAGGGCCCGGTCGCGCCGGCACCGATGACCTCTTCTGAGGCCCGGGCCCGGCGGAAGTCATTGGCCGGACCCAAACTCAGTCGTGCGGAACGCAAACAGCAGACTTCCGCGCGGCGCACCCAGATGGCCGAGCGACGCGAGCGCATGATGAGCGGTGATGAGCGGTATCTGCTGTCCCGCGATCAGGGGCCGGTGCGCCGGTATGTCCGCGACATCGTCGATGCTCGTCGCAACGCGCTCGGTCTGTTCATGCCGTCGGCGCTGGGCCTGATGTTTTTCATGTTCGCCGTCCCTCAGCTTCAGCTCTACGTGTCGCCCGCAATGCTGGTGTTGATGCTCGTGATGGCGCTCGACGGGCTGATCCTTGGTCGCAAGGTCGCCCACAAGGTCGACGAGAAGTTCCCTCAGGATACCGAAAGTCGTTGGAAGCTAGGGCTTTATGCGACCAGCCGGGCATCCCAGATGCGCCGGATGCGGGCACCGCGACCTCAGGTCACGCACGCCGACCGCGTCGAGTAGACGATCCCCGGTGCGAACCTTGGTGCTCGGCGGAGTCAGGTCAGGCAAATCCCGGTGGGCAGAGTCGGCCATCGCCGAGTCGCTGCCGACCGATCAGACTGTGGACTACCTGGCGACCGGAAAGGCAGGCGGCAGCGATCCGGCCTGGCGGCAGCGCGTGGCCGAGCATCGCGGCCGTCGGCCGCCGCACTGGCACACCGTCGAAACCGACGATGTCGCAGGGCAGTTACGACGAGCACCGGACACCGCGACGCTGGTCGACGACATGGGCGGCTGGCTGGCCGCCACCCTGGATCGGCGCCTGGCCTGGGAGGGCGGGTCGGTATCGACCGACCTCGACGAACTGACAAGCGCCATCGCGAGTTTCACCGCTCCGTTGGTGCTGGTCAGCCCGGAGGTCGGTCTGACGGTCCATGCCGGCACCGCGTCGAGCCGCCGGTTCACCGATGAGCTGGGCTCACTCAATCAGCGGTTGGCCGCATTGTGCGAGCGCGTCGTGCTGGTGGTAGCCGGCCAGCCACTGGCGATCAAGCAGCCCCAAACGTGACGATGTTCGCGCCGGTGACGCCGCCCGATACAGCCGCCGCGGCGGCTGCGCGCGCCCGCCAGGACACCCTCACCAAGCCGCGCGGGTCGCTGGGCCGCCTCGAAGATCTGTCCGCATGGGTGTCGTCGTGCCAAGGACACTGTCCACCAGAGCAATTCGAGCATGCCCGGATCGTCGTCTTCGCCGGAGACCACGGCGTCGCCCGGTCCGGAGTGTCGGCATATCCCCCTGAAGTCACCGCGCAGATGGTCGCCAACATCGCCGCCGGCGGCGCGGCAATCAACGTGCTCGCCGACATCGCCGGGGCCACCGTGCGGGTCGTGGACCTCGCGGTGGACGCCGACCTGCCGTCCGCTGCGATCGGCGCCCACAAAGTGCGGCGAAGCAGTGGTGACATCGCCACCGAAGATGCGCTCACCGGGCAGGAGGCCCGCGACGCGATCGACGCCGGTCGCCAGATTGCCGACCAGGAGATCGACTCGGGTGCCGACCTGCTGATCGCTGGCGATATGGGTATCGGAAACACCACTGCGGCAACAGTTCTGGTCGCAGCGCTGGTAGGCGTCGAGCCGGTGGCCGTGGTCGGTTACGGGACCGGGATCGACGACGCCGGATGGGCCCGCAAGACCGCAGCGGTGCGCGATGCGTTGTACCGGGCCGAGCACGTGCTGGGCGATCCGGTGGCAACCGTGCAGTGTTGCGGCGGAGCCGATTTGGCAGGCATCGCCGGCTTCTGTGCGCAGGCCGCTGTGCGGCGGACACCGGTACTGCTCGACGGCATGGTCGTGACGGCCGCCGCGTTGATCGCCGAGCAACTCGCGCCGGGTGCGCGGTTGTGGTGGCAGGCCGGCCACCGTTCGACCGAGCCCGCGCACGAGCTCGCTCTGGCTCAACTCGGTCTGGATCCGATCCTCGATCTGCGCATGCGACTCGGCGAAGGCAGCGGTGCGGCGCTGGCATTGCCGGTGTTGCGGGCCGCGGTGGCCACCTGCGCGTCGATGGCGACGTTCGCCGATGCCGGCGTCACCGATCGCATGTCTGCATCGTGATCCGTTCGCTGGCAGCGGCTTTCGCGTTCGAGACCGTCGTCCCGATGCCCGCCGGTCGGGATCGGCCGTTCGACCGCGGCGCGATGACCGCCCTTCCGCTGGTCGGCGTCGCGCTCGGCGCGCTGGTCGCCGCGGTGACGTGGGCCGGCTGGTGG
>NZ_JBYCLA010000420.1:0-4828 GCF_057473665.1 Mycobacterium sp. TH-M25 | reverse complement strand
CCGGACCCATTCGCCGTCATACCTTTCACCAGCCATCACCCGGCGCTGGCGGTGTGTGAAAACGGCAAGGAGACGGTGACCGTCCGCCGCAACTTCGACGACGGCACTTTCTCTCTCCCCTTGATCACCGGCCGCCGCGGCCGCCCACCGATGGTTGCCGCCGCACCGCTGATCGAGGGAAGCCTCACCACCGGAGCGTTGGTTTTCGTCAAGTGCCGCAGCGGCCGATGGCCGGCGGAGGCCAAGCACACCCTGGCAACGGCCGCCTCCCTCTTCGCCCAGTTCCGGACCCGCGTGTCCGCCGAAGAGCGGCTTCGCCACCTTGCCGACCACGACGACCTGACCGGTTTGCGTAACCGTCGAGCTCTGCTCGCCCACCTTTCGGATCGGCTCGCGCCGCGGCAGGACGGCCCGGTTGCGGTGCTCTACATCGATCTCGATCGTTTGAAGGCGGTCAACGACTCGCTCGGCCACGGGGTGGGCGACTGGTACATCCGCGGTTGCGCCGATCGGCTGAGATCCTGTGCCGGGAGCCAGAGCATGGTTGCCCGACTGGGCGGCGACGAGTTCGTCGTCGTTCCAGACCAGCCGATGACGTCCCAGGCCGCAGCGATCTTTGCCGACCGGATCCGGAAGGCGGTGTACGGCCGTCTGACGATCAGGGATCACCAGGTGGTCCGGACGGTGAGCATCGGCGTGGCCGCCGGCAAGCCGGGCCGGGACGCCGGCATCGACCTGCTGCGTCGTGCCGACGAAGCCGTCTTGGCGGCCAAGCGCGCCGGCCGTAATCGGATCGTCGTGGCCAGCGACATTTCGCTGAAACAATTGTTTGGCGACGACATCCGGGTACATCAGTAAGGTGGCGCCGACAGCGAGGCCCTGACCCGCGCCATGGTCTAGCCGCCTCACACCAGAAGCGGGCTGTAGTCGGCCGGTGGGTCAACGAGATTCATTGCTCGGAAGAGCTTTTCGGTGAGCACCGAGCTGCTCTCTGCCGCGAGTAGGACCTCCTCGCGAAGAAAAAGCAGTTCTTCCGACACCGGCGGCCGGCCATACGCGGGGTACATGTAGTGGTCGTTGAACTGGTTCGACACCCACAGCGGTTTTATCAACCCGGCCGCAGCAGCGAAGAATCGCTGACTCATGTCCGCGTCGGGTTGCGACAAGCATTCACGCAGCGCAACCGCTTCGAGCGCGGCCACCGTCATGCCTTGGGTGTAGATGGGACTCAAGCTGCAGATCGCGTCGCCGAACACCAGCAGCCCGGCCGGGAACCGCTGCATCGTGTCGTATCGTCGCCAAGCGCCGCCCGGGTAGCGGTAGACGTCCATCTGACCCAGGGGTTCTGCACCTGCTTGCATCGCGGTCCTGAGCGCTGGGCACACGAATCGGGCGCCTAATTGCATCAAGGCGGCCAAATCGGTAGGCGGTTCAAGTTGGTCAAGGCGATAGACGGTCAACATCCAGGTGCCATTCTCGTACGACGAAAGCGCGCCACCGGTCGGCAGATTCGGCTCCGGAAACACCATCGTCATCTTCTCGTCGACCACGCCGTCCGGTATCCGCAGCAGTTGGCTGGCGTAGGTCGCGTTCGCCGTCGAGTGTTCAGTCACCGGTCGCCCGTAGCCCAGGTTCTCGAGGAAAGCCGGGGTACGGGCGGCGCGGCCCATCGCGTCGACCACCAGGTCAGCGTCCAGCACCCGCTCTTCACCGGTGATCCGGTTGAACACCCGCGCGCCGGTCACGCGGTCCGATTCGAGTGCGACCGGCTCGACCAAGTCATGGCCGTCCAGGATCTCCACGTTGGCAATGGCACGCACCCGTTGCCGCACAGTGAATTCCAGCAGTGGCCTGCTTACGAGGTACACCACCACCGCGTCGGGATCGGTGAACGTGCACGTCCTGTTGTACTCGCGGCCGCCCACCCGGATGGACACCCGGGACAGGTCGCCGTCATCGCACACTGTCGCGCCGGCGGCGACGAGTTCTTTCAGCACACCCGGGAGCAGCCCCTCCAACTCCTGCGCGCCGCGACTGGTCAGCACATGAGAATGCCGGCCCTGACGAACCCCGCGACGCGGGGTCGCGTTGTCCGCCAACGTATCCCGTTCGACCACCGTGACGGTCTGGTAGAACTCCGAGAGCACCCGCGCGGCGAGCAAACCACCGAAGCCCGCGCCGCAGACGATTGCGTGATCACCGCGCATCAGAGATAAGCCCCTTCAACCGTGGCGGACTCCTTTGCCAGATTGACCACAACCCCGAGCAGGGGAATGTCGAGTGCACGGATTCCGGCGACCAGATGCGACAGCGAAAGCACCGTTGTAGTAATCGGCCGTACGACCAAGACGACGGCATCCGCCGCCTCGAGGGCCAGCTGTGCATCGATCGAATCGTGAAACGAGGGCGCGTCAATCAAAATGACATTGCTCTGCAGCAGTAAAGCGTCGCGACTGTGGATCTCTGCGCTCAACGCTTCGGTAGAACAAGACACGGTTGTCACATCGTTTCGCCCGGACACCTCTGGTAACGCACTTCCCGCCACGGCCAACGCGGGTTGCGGGGCCTCCCGGTGGGGTTCATCCAAGCAAACGACGCCGACGCTACGTCCGCGATCGGCAAAAGCTCGCGCCAGCGCCCTCGTCGCGACGGTGGCGCCGTCTCCGCTGTGGGCGCCGACGATCGCGACGACCGGCGGGATTTCGGCCTTGATCCGCGGGAGTCGCTGCAGGATAGACTCGACGTTGAGGCTCAGGCGCAACGCCCCCTGCTTGAATTCCTCGCACTCGTCAAATGCCTGAGCGACGTTGCCGTCGGAACCAAGCGCTTGAGTTTTGGCCAGCCTGCCGATGATGTCGCACCCGGTGATCTCCTCCACCTGGCGGCGCGACCGCACCTTGGTATCGAAACGTTCAAGGAACCAGATGACGGTTGCGCCCACGAACAGGGCCAGCACCAGAGCGGCGAACGTGACCATCCAGGTCGGATATCCGGATGCCGTTGCCGTGGCCGGGCTCGCCTTTGCGACGACCTGGACCAGAGGTCCGACAGTCGGATCGTTACTGACGTTTTCCAGCTTGGCAACGTAAGCGCCCAAGACGCTCCCGTAACCGTTGGCGATATTCGCCGCATGCTGGGCGTTGCTGTCAGTGACTGAAACGATGATAAGTACAGTGTTTTTCACTGCGGTGGCCGAGACCTTTGATGCCAGCTGTTGTGGCGTCACCGTCAGCCCGAGCTTATCAATCACCGATTGAGCCAAATCGTCGCTCTGGAAAAGATTGACGTAGGTTTGCGCCCGCTGCCGAGAGAACAGGTCACCTTGGTAGGCGCCCGCAGAGGTCTTCACGTCGGGAGCACGTAGGAAGAACTCCGTAGAAGCAGTGTATTGGGTGTCGGCACTGATCTGGTAGGTCACGGCACCCAGCAGTGCAAACGCCAGGCACCCAAGCATGACCGGCCACCGCTGACTTACCTTCGTCCATGCCTTTATCAACAGCTCCATGGTTCTCCGCTCACGGTATGTGACTGCCTCATGCGGCGAGACGCCTTTGATCCAGCTGCGATGTCTCAACGGGTCTTGAGAATCTTTGACCGGCAACAACAACCCGTCCCAGGCATCTGCCTCGGGAAAGCCCCAGCAGCCTTTCACTCTCCCGGAGTTCGTCCATGGAGGTCTGCGAGACGGGGTCGATCAGAATCGAGGCGCCGACCTGGCTCGCCATGTCGGCGGCGTCGGCCGACTCCAGAACCGCTGCGCTTACCACGATGACGTGCCGGTAGCGATCGTCCAACTCGGCCAGTACATCGCGCATCCTCGAACCGGTGAGTTCTCTCGTCGGATTCGCCGGCGCCGCACCCGCTGAGATCCAGCTGATCCCGCTGCGTTCGTCGGTTTGGATGGCCGCGTCCAAAGCCATTGGCGCACTGAGCAGGTCGCCCAGGCCAACCGTTGAGCCGTCGTGTTCGGCGGTGAAGTCGGCGTACACCACAACGGTGGGCGATCCGGCTTCCGTCAAGGCGGTCGCGAGTAACGCGGCGAAAACTCCGGTCGTCGGAGTGGCACGGGGTGCTGCGACCACGAAGGACCGGATACCCGCCTCGTTCAGCCGCCACGCAATTTCCAGTCGGAGTAGTTTGGCGTCGACATGCACCTCGTCGAGGCTCAGGTGGTCCTCGGCGGAGAGCACTCCGAGAATGTCCGCATGCTCACCGGCGATGTCGTCGTCGCCGCGAAAGCGCCTCAGCAACCGGCTTTCTCGTACTCCGGCATATGCGGCGACATAGGTCAGCCCGAGAATAAACCCGACGACCGTTCCGGAGATAATGTTCAGCAGCGAGCGCGGCGAGATCGGCCGGTTGGGAACCGAAGCGGGTTCGGTGAGAACCGGTTGGATCGGGGACACTGTCGTATAGGGCGGGCGCTCGACGTCTTTGATGACGTCGATGGTCTGCTGCGCGGCCGCATCGGCGATTGCAGCCGCCCGAACCGGGGAACTGTCCTGTGCCCTCACCTGGATCACCACGGTGTCGGGAACTATGTGCCCGCTCAGCTTTTTGGCGAGCTCTTCGCCGGACTCACCGAGTTGCAGCCGTTTGGCAACCGGGTCCGCCACCATCGGTGTCGTCACGAGCCGTACGTAACTGGTCATGCGCTGCTGGGTGAATTCGTCGCCGTACGCCTTCAGCGTCCCACCTCCGATATTCGGGTCCGCCAGAGCCGTGGAGTCGTTCCCGTAAGGCCCCCCCACAAAAATCCCCGCAAAGGACTCGTAGTCAACCCGCAACAACAATATGATTCAGCCCGCAGCACACCCACCCATCAAAC
>NZ_JBYCLA010000419.1:0-8565 GCF_057473665.1 Mycobacterium sp. TH-M25 | reverse complement strand
GACAACGCCTTTCGGATCAAACCTCGTCGCTACCGCGTGCCGCGCCCCGCGCTGGGGGGATAGCAGCCGCATTCGACCCCGATAGTCGCCGACTGCCACTCGCGGGGCGACAATAGCGGAACGATGGACTTCTACAACGCCTACAGCCAGGGCTTTGCGCGGGTTGCCGCGTGCACTCAGCACACCACGATCGGCGATCCAGCGGCCAATGCCGCATCGGTGTTGCGGCTGGCCCGACTGTGCCACGACGACGGCGTGGCACTCGCCGTGTTCCCGGAGCTGACGTTGTCTGGCTATTCCATCGAGGACATCCTGCTGCAAGACATCTTGCTGGACACGGTCGAGGACGCCCTGCGCGACATCGTCGCGGCCTCCACCGACCTGCTGCCCGTCTTGGTGGTCGGCGCCCCGCTGCGTCACCTTCACCGGATCTACAACACCGCGGTGGTCATCCACCGAGGTGCGGTACTGGGTGTGGCACCCAAGTCGTATCTGCCGACCTACCGGGAGTTCTACGAGCGTCGCCAGGTCGCACCCGGCGATGACCAGCGGGGCGCCATCCGGGTTGCCGGCGTGGACGCGCCGTTCGGCCCGGATCTGTTGTTCGCGGCGACCGACCTGGCCGGCTTCGTGCTGCACGTCGAGATCTGCGAGGACATGTTCGTGCCGATTCCGCCCAGTGCCGAGGCGGCGCTGGCGGGCGCGACCGTGCTGGCCAACTTGTCGGGCAGCCCGATCACCATCGGTCGCGCCGACGACCGCGCGTTGTTGGCGCGATCGGCGTCGCAGCGGTGCCTGGCCGCCTACGTGTATGCCGCTGCCGGAGAAGGAGAATCGACCACCGACCTGGCGTGGGACGGCCAAACCATGGTCTGGGAGAACGGTGTCCTGCTCGCCGAGTCGGAGCGTTTCCCCAGGGGTGAGCGCCGCAGTGTCGCCGATGTCGACCTTCAACTTCTGCGCGCGGAGCGGCTGCGGGTGGGCACCTTCGACGACAATCGCCGTCACCACCGCGCGTCGACGGAGTCGTTCCGGCAGATCGACTTTCACCTTAAGCCGCCGACCGGTGACATCGGTCTGCGCCGCCACGTCGAGCGGTTCCCGTTCGTGCCTGCCGATGCGCAACGCCTGCAGCAGGACTGCTACGAGGCTTACAGCATTCAGGTCGCCGGGCTCGAACAGCGGTTGCGCGCCTTGAACTTTCCCAAGGTGGTCATCGGCATCTCCGGCGGGCTGGACAGCACGCATGCGATGATCGTCGCCGCGCGGGCGATGGATCGAGAAGACCGGCCGCGAAGCGACATTCTGGCGTTCACCCTGCCCGGTTTCGCCACCGGCGAGCACACCAAACGCAACGCGGTTGAACTATGCCGCGCGCTGGGTGTCAGCTTCGCCGAAATCGACATCACCGAGACCGCGTCGTTGATGCTCAAGGAGATGGACCACCCGTTCTCGCGTGGCGAAAAGGTCTACGACGTCACGTTCGAAAACGTCCAGGCCGGCCTGCGCACCGATTACCTGTTCCGGCTGGCCAATCAGCGCGGCGGCATCGTGCTGGGCACCGGGGACCTGTCCGAGCTGGGTCTGGGTTGGTCCACCTATGGTGTGGGCGATCAGATGTCGCACTACAACGTCAACGCCGGCGTGCCGAAAACACTGATCCAGCACCTGATCCGCTGGGTGATCGCCTCGGACCAGTTCCCATCCGAGGTGGAAGAGGTGCTGCAGTCGGTGCTCGACACCGAGATCACCCCCGAGCTCGTGCCCAGCGGCGAGGAAGAAGAGCTGCAAAGTAGCGAAGCGAAGGTCGGGCCCTTTGCCCTGCAGGACTTCTCGCTGTACCACGTGCTGAGGTACGGATTCCGGCCGGCGAAGATCGCGTTTCTGGCCTGGCATGCGTGGAGCGATGCCGACAACGGCAACTGGCCGCCTGGTTTTCCGGACAATAAGCGGCCGTCATACGCGCTCAAAGACATTCGGCACTGGTTGCAGATCTTCGTGCAGCGCTTCTATTCGTTCAGCCAATTCAAGCGCTCGGCGCTGCCCAACGGCCCCAAGGTGTCTCACGGCGGGGCGTTGTCACCGCGGGGGGATTGGCGCGCTCCGTCGGACATGTCGGCGCAGGCCTGGCTCGACGCGATCGAGCGCGACATTCCCGAGGACTGAACGTAACCGACGGGCATCGCATTCGCGTCGACGCTGTCCCGCTCGGCCAGCAGTGTACCGTCGGCGACAACGCCCCGCCTGGACGACGTCTACAGCACTCCCAGACTTGCCGTCGCCCAACGCAACGGATCGATACAGCGGAACGGCGCAATGCCGCGGGGGTTGAGCCGGTTTCCGACCGGCGGCTGTCCCAATGACGAGACCGCGAAGTATCGATGATCCAACCTGATTCCGCTCGAAGGGTTTTCGACGCCGGCGACGATCGACCCACCGTTCAGACGCAGCAGCAGGCTGCGCACTTCCTCGTGCAGAAGGCGGCCTTCTGCCTCGTTGTAGCGTCCAGACGCCGAACTGTCCCGCATGAATGCTGCTCCGGCGTTGGACATCACCCGGCTCCATGCCGATCCCTCGACGGCAGTGAGCGCACGCAGTACGTCGAACTTCGCCATGATCACAGCCAGTCGCGGCCGGCCTCCGCCCACCGCCAGTAGGAGATTGCTCAGCACCGAACGCGGATCGCCACCGCTCCATGCCTGGGGCGGGATCAGGTCGTGAAGCTGGTCGCGAATTGCCTCGACCCGCAGCGGGTCGAACATGAAGAACACCGCGTCGGCGTTGGCCAGGAACTGAAAATAGGGAACGTGGACGTTGCCTGTCTCGAGATCCTCTCCCGCGATGTCACGCAGCACCACATAGCGGCGCACCCCGCGCCATGGGCCGATGCTGAAAATCAGCGGATCACGTTGGTAGGAGGACTGTACGTGCGCGGCCGGCGTAGCCGGGATCAGCCCGCGTTGCTCAAACAGCGGCCGCTCATAGTTGTCCAGATAGTTGCGTGCGGTGTCCGGAGTCGCCGGCTCCATCGAGACGCCGAGATTTTCGCAGAGCAGTTCGAGTTGTTTGACCAGCACTGCGATGTACAGGCTCTTGCCGGTGGCCCGAGCGCCCGCCATGGCAATGCACACAGCCTGACCCTGTCGCCAGTCATCGGGGAGCGCAAAATGGCAGATTGGACACACTTCGACGGCGGGTGCGCCCAGCGCCCGGCTGGCATCGGCAGTGCACGGACGCAGCGGGCCGTCGTAGCGCGGCGGGCGATTGAGCACATGCATGGGCCCGCCGTGAACGTCGCTGCCGAAATAGGCCGACGCGACCGGATCGTGGTAGCGGGGACCCGGCGTCTGCGGCGACACCGTCCAGGCATAGGCGTTGTCGTCGAGAATTGAGAAACATCTCGGGCACTTGGTCACCATGGCGGCCTCAGGTCAGCATGGACAGCAGGGCTGCGGCGATCTGGTCGACCACCGCCGGGTGGGCGCCCAGGTGCGCTTCGGCGCGGGTGCCCGGGGGCGGCGGTGCCAACAGCGCACCGGATGCGCGCACTCGTTCGTCGCGGGAAATGTGGATTGTCGGAAACCTCTCGTGCAGAGAGTAATTCAGCGCATCTGTCACCACGATAGTGCGCTCGGAGTCCGGCAGCTGCGACCAGCGGGCGCCAGCCGACCACTGCATCGGCGTGCCGGTCACCGCCTGTGCCAGCTCCGCGATGGGCGCGTCGATGAGGGTGCATCGTGCCCCGACCAGCGCCGCGCCGGCATCTTTGACGCCGGCCACGTCGGACACTCCGGCGAGTATGTCGATCGCGGCGCTGACGCTTCCGTCCTCGAATGCGGCCTTCATCGACGCCGAGGCGTCCACGCCGATCGTCAGCGAACCGCCGCGCCGGCGCCGTTCCTTGCCGGCTCTGCGTCGCGCCGCCGTGCGTGCCATGCAGGCAAGCGGGCTGAGCGGGACTTCATCGCCGACCTGCGCGGTCACCCTGACGCTGGCGCCGTGCGGCGTGAGCGCGGCGAGCTCCATTCCGTGGGCGCCCGACACGTCGACAGGGTCGAATCCCACCTGGTCGGGATCGACCTGACCGGGCGAGTCCGGTCCCATGGCAAGGTGAACAATCGTGTCGTCGCGGAAGGTTGTCGCGCCGACCGGCTCAACCCCCACCGTCAGGCCACTGTGGTCAAGCGCCGGAATGATCATGACGTGCGGGTTGACGCGGATGAACTCCTGCTGCGCCGCGCCGGCATCGACGTAAAGGGCAACCCCGTCGACAGATCCGCTGATCGAGATCGACATTGCCTGGTTCGGAATCTCGACGCTGGGCGTTCGGCTACCGAGCAGATAGATCGGCATCACTGTCTCCATCGCAGTCGGGGCGGGCGCTGGGCGGGCGTTGGGAATTGCGCTCCACGTTGGGGTGTGTGGGCAGCGATGATCGCCTTGGCCTCAGCTTCGGCATCTGCACACCGGGCGCGGTTGACTACCGAGATTGCCATCGGAAACGACGGGGGAACAGCCATGTCGGTTATCTCCGAGGCACATTCGTCGATATCGGCCAACAGGTCCCTCGCTGACGCCGGGTCCACCAGCGCCACCTGGGCCATCGCCGACCAGGTGGTGGCCTCGATCCGCTGACCGGCGGCGGTGCGGTGGGGCTCGCCGTTGTATTCGCCCAGCGACAACGTCTCGGCCTCGTCGATGAACAGCGCGCCCGCCGGAACGTTGCCCGCATCCACCCGGGGAATGCTGACCAGGTGGTGGCCTGCCTGCAACAAGCCCTCGAGGTCCAGGCTGCAGTCGGCAATGCAGAAGTTGAAGCGCCGAGCGGTATCCGGTGACATCAGGAAACTCACCGCACCGATCCATTGCGCGGCGTTATCGGCTGATGTGGCGCCCAACACCACGGCAGCGCCGCCGGCCATCGCCGCGGCCGTCGCGTCCAACAAGCCGCACAGGGTGCTCAGCCGCCATGTGTCGGTGTCGCAGGCGAAATCGACGACCGTTTGGGCGGTGACCGCTCCGCTGGGGCCAGGCACGACCTCGGGCAGAACTGCACCGGCGATCGCTCGGCAGCCGTATGGGGTGAGCCACCGCGGGGACCGCCACAACTCGATTGGCCGCGGGCTGTCGTCGCTACGAGAGGCGTCACGGTCGAGCAGGACATGGGCAAAGATGTTGCCCGGCCGGCCCAAGCTGTCGGTTCCGGCGGGCGCGTAGTGGAAGTAGGCCGCGGTATCCTCGTCGAGTCGGCGGTGCCCCAGCCGCCGCGGCGCAGCCCACAGCTGATCAGCCGTCGGATATCGGGGAAGGTGCTCGAAAGTGTTGAGCGCCAACTGCATTCGGGAGACCAGGTAGTCCGCTTCGGCGGCGGTGATGCCGCCCGATGTCTCTTTCACCTGCCAACCGCCGCGGGTCGCAGCACCGTCCATGGAAGTGTAGGTCAATTGTCCGTAGCGACTCGTCATTGCGGAAACGGCCCAGGAGTCAGTCGCAGATCCTCGACGGGCGGATCCAGCAACGCCAGTAGCCGCAGCCGTTGCGGCGCAACGTTGGCGAACAACCTGATCCAGCCCTGCAGACCGCGGACGTCGGCGACCCATAGTTCGCTGTCGGCGTCGCCGTCGGCCGTGCTCAGCGAGGACCACTGGAACTCTTTGACTCCCGACGAAATCGGAACCCCATGACGATCGAACTGGAAGACATCGACCGCGCGCCCGTCCTTGGCGCTCAGTGGAATACGCTTGGAATTGTTCACTAATACGAAGGGCGGCGAGCCGGCCGTTTGGGCTTCGGCGCGTATTTTCAGCGCCGCGCTCAGCGGCAGGCCGGCGGAGTCCCTTGCGATGTGCACCTGATACCAGATTCGCAGCAGCCCGCTGTATTCGACCGACGTCGGGACGCCCAACACCTGTCGACCGGCGCTGAATGCCATCGGTATCAGATGCAGCGAGCAGCCGCCGGTGGGAAGCTTGTCCATGAACTGCATGCCGCCGGACTTGTCGTAATCGGCTCGTGCGATTTGGTAATTGCGGCCGGTCAGCCCTTGACTCGGGTCGTGGCCTTTCGGCGCGATGTACACCAGCACGCAAGCGGCACCCGGCGGCCAATCGAAGGTGAGTACCTGCTTGCTGCAGTACTCCACCAACGCCACGTCCTTGATCAGTCCGGTGCGCACCGTCGACATGGGCTTGCCGAGTCTGGCTCGGCCGTCCAGCACGGTAACCGGGGTGAAGTACGCCCGGTTCCAGCCGTCCGGCCACGACACGGCCGGCATCACCGACTTCGGGATCCCGTTGTCATCAACGCGTTCGAGTACGGGGCGGATCAGTTGGGCTTCGCGGGTCAGACCGACCTGATCGAGAACCGATTCGTCCAGCTCGGTGTCTTGCGCGTCGGCGCTGGGAGGTTCCGGGGTGCGAAACACCGACACCTGGCCGAACCGCGGAGCCGTCCACTCCAAACTGATTGCGACATCGTCGCGTTCGCGCTCCGTGGTCAGCGTCATGTCGGTGACCGGCTCGCACACCGCGGTGACGCCGATCTCCGATTCCACGGCTTCGGACAGCCGAGCGACGTCATCGACGTCGACTTCGCAGCGCAGGCGGTACACGTAGCGGCGGCCGGGCTCGACGTCGTGATCGACGAAACCGGACAAGTGCGGCTGGCCGGCCGCAATCTGGAATACCGGCCCGTCGTGTTCGGCGAGTTCGAGCGGGACGCGATACACCCGCACTGCGCTGACCCCGGGGACGGTCGCCCACTGGCCGATGACGCTTCCTGATTCTTCCCGGATCTCGAAGTCCCGCAGTGTGTAGATGACAACCCCGGCGGCGTGCAGAACAGGCTGCGCAGCCAAGGCTTCGGCGGCAGATTCTCCGGCGTTCACCCAGACCTGCAGATGGCGCACGGCCTTGGTGAGGGGACGGCCGTCGGTCACGTCGGTCGTGAACGTTGCCGTGATCAAGTGCGCGTGATCGGGCGAGTATCCGCGCTCACCGTCGGTGCTGACCAGCCGGTAGATGACACACGGTGGCGCCTGCCCATCCTCGGCGACGAAGGGCGGCCACGACACGTGCAGTGCGTTGTCTGCGTCCTCATCCTCGCGAGGACGTCGCAACAGCACCGCTGCGACGTCGCGCTCGCTGTGCCGGAAGTTGAACGGGGCAAAACCCGCCTGGGGCGCCGCAGCAGGCCCGGACGGAGGCTCATCAGCGGTGTCCTGCGGCGCGGCTGGGTCGTGTTCGCTGGCGAAGTTGCGCAGTATCGACGCCATCTCCTCGGCGTGCTGGGCCACCGCGCCGGGGAGCATCTCGCGAATCTGTCCGGCGTCGGTGCGGCCGGACCGCACCACGAGCCGGACGTGGGCCGCTTTGAACGACGACCGGGACACCGCTCCCGAGCTGACCAACTCGTCGCGCCAGCGCAGCAGGGTCGCCAGACGCTGGTCGTCATCCATGGTCTGCAGATCGGTCATCAGAACACCAACGAACCGGATTCAGGCGGGCCGGCATTTTCCGTTGCTGCCGGGTCCGCGGTCTTGGTGGTGGCCGACGACCCGATTGTCGGCGAGTCGGAGGTGAAGATCGCGAAGTCATAGGTGGGTAACCCTTCGCCGACTTGCACAATGACGGCCCGGTAGCCCAGCCCGTTGCGGTTGACTTCGGCGTCGTCGATGGCGACGGCCGAGCGTCCGGTGGTGACGGCGGTATCGGTGAACAGCGACCCGATAAAGGGTGCAGCCGGCCCGCTGCACCCTTGCAGCGCGCCCCCGTCGAACTGTGCCGGCGACATCTGTCGGCCCGTCGCGGGGTCGACGATGCCTCCGGTCAGGGCTGCGGCGACGGGGCTGGCCGGGTCGTCGAGCTGAGCCTGAACTTGCCGCCACAACGACTCCGCACCATCGATCGGCGCCGACCCCGAGGCCACCGCGGACGACCAGTGGTCAAGATCCGAACCGGAACCCGCGCCGGGCATCCGGAATAGCGCCTCCGGCTCCTCGCGCAACTGCCGGCTGGTCGACTCGAGCAGCCGCTCCCAGGGCTTGGTCAGCCAGCCGACCTCATGGAGTTGTCGTTGCAACGCGTGCACGGCAGAGTCGGCTTCTGTGGTCGCCGGTGAAGCGACACCGATCTGGACCGATCGGGGGAGACCGTCGAGAATTGCCGGTTTGGCCGACTGCTGGGGGGCCACCGGCCCGAACGGTGTGCGCAGGAGCTCGCCGAGCACGCGGTTCCAGGCCAGCAGCTGACCGTAGGCCGCCGAGAGCCGGCTGACGTCGCGCAGTGCCGCCTGCAGATTGAACTGCACCTGTTCGAGCTCGCTGCGCTGAGTCTGACGACGGTTCACCTCGGCGAAGAGGTGGCGTTGCCCGACAATGAACAAGGCCAGCGCCGCAAGAAGATAAACCCCGAAAACAATGCCCGCGACCGAAAACGAGAACTGCCAGCTGACCCACTTCACCGCGGCGATACCCAGCAAGACCAGTAGCGCAGCAAACACCGCCCAACTCGATGTCCGGGCGATGGTCGCGATCATCTGCTGGCGTCGGCGCAGCTTCTCGTCGAC
>NZ_JBYCLA010000418.1:0-3836 GCF_057473665.1 Mycobacterium sp. TH-M25 | reverse complement strand
TAGGAGTGCAAAGTGCACCCACCGGCGGCCGGTGGTGAGATCTTCCCGATTTCTCCCACCCGAAGGTGCGAAATGCACACAATGTCCTCCGCGGAATGCCGCTTACGACCAGCCATCTACCCGCACCGTAACCACGACTGCGTCTATTTCTATGTCATCCTTTACTTTTGGATGAGTCATAGTACTCCCTCTAGAACGCTTAGTGACGTGACAGAATCGTACACCGAATGCGGAACATGGAAGTGCGTGATGTGCACCATAGCGTGTTAGGTGTCTCGTGTACAAAATGTGGACAATTGATGCATGTCAAAAGATTTGACAAATTAATGATTGCTCGCCAATGCGAAGTCGCTCATGACGCATTCCTTACGGGCGGCCCAATCACGCGGCTACAAAAAGGCTCGTATCACTAGAGCGGAGTCGGTTTGCTTGAACTTCTGGTCACGACGTCCATCGAACGAGCCGAGTCCGTGCCCAAGCGTTACCCCGAAGAGTTCCGCCGCAAAGCGCTCGACTTGGTGGCTGCCGGCCGCCCCACGGCTGGCGCAACAAAAGCTGATCGATACCAGGCAAGTGCCTGGCCTCAATCGTGCCGAACACGCCGAGCTCAGCGCTGCCAATAAGGGCATCCGCGAGCTGAAGACCGAAGTGGCGATCCTCGAAAGGGCCCGTGAGCTGTTGCGGGAGCCGCACGACCTAAAAGGCAGTAAGCGGCCATAGCGACGATGGCCGCGGAAGGACTTCCCGTGCAGAAGGCGTATCGACTGCTCGAGGTCGCCGAGTCGGGCTCATTTCGGCAACCGGATGCCTAGGGCGTGGCTTGCTCACCGTGATGCTCAGACAACCAGTACCCTCAAATACGTTCAGAGTCGAATCATGGGCATCGAAACCGAGTTCGGTGTCACCTGCACATTTCACGGTCACCGTCGGCTGTCCCCGGATGAGGTGGCCCGCTACCTGTTCCGCCGAGTGGTGTCCTGGGGCCGCAGCTCCAATGTGTTCCTGCGTAACGGTGCGCGCCTGTATCTCGACGTGGGCAGTCATCCCGAGTACGCCACCGCCGAATGCGACAGCCTGGTGCAGCTGGTCACCCATGACCGGGCCGGCGAATGGGTGCTGGAAGACCTGCTCGTTGACGCCGAGCAGCGGCTCGCCGACGAGGGCATCGGCGGCGACATTTACCTGTTCAAGAACAACACCGACTCGGCGGGCAACTCCTACGGCTGTCATGAGAACTACCTGATTGTGCGCGCCGGCGAGTTCTCCCGGATCTCGGATGTGCTGTTGCCGTTCCTGGTCACTCGCCAGCTGATCTGCGGGGCCGGCAAGGTGCTGCAAACCCCCAAAGCCGCGACCTTCTGCCTGTCCCAACGTGCCGAGCACATCTGGGAGGGCGTCTCCTCGGCGACCACCCGTAGCCGACCGATTATCAACACCCGTGACGAGCCGCACGCCGACGCCGAGAAGTACCGGCGGCTGCACGTCATCGTCGGCGACTCCAATATGTGCGAGACCACCACCATGCTCAAGGTGGGCACCGCCGCGCTGGTGCTGGAAATGATCGAAGGAGGCGTCGCCTTCCGTGATTTTTCTCTGGATAACCCCATCCGCGCCATCCGCGAGGTCAGCCATGACACCACTGGGCGCCGGCCGGTGCGGCTGGCCGGCGGGCGTCAGGCCAGTGCGCTGGACATCCAGCGGGAGTACTACACCCGGGCCGTCGAGCATCTGCAGGCCCGAGAGCCCGACGTGCAGATCGAGCAGGTCGTTGATCTGTGGGGCCGTCAGCTCGACGCCGTTGAGAGCCAGGATTTCGCCAAGGTGGATACCGAGATCGACTGGGTGATCAAACGCAAGTTGTTCCAGCGCTACCAGGACCGCTACAACATGGAGCTGGCCGATCCGAAGATCGCCCAGCTGGACTTGGCCTATCACGACATCAAGCGCGGGCGCGGTGTCTTCGATCTGCTGCAGCGCAAGGGCCTGGCGGCGCGCGTCACCACCGACGAGGACATTGCGGAGGCGGTCGACACCCCGCCGCAAACCACCCGCGCCCGGTTGCGTGGTGAGTTCATCAGCGCCGCGCAGGCGGCGGGACGTGATTTCACTGTCGACTGGGTACATCTCAAACTCAACGACCAAGCGCAGCGCACCGTACTGTGCAAAGACCCTTTCCGCGCGGTCGACGAGCGGGTCAAGCGGCTGATCGCGAGCATGTAGCTATACATGGCGACCTCGAAAGTCGAACGGCTGGTCAACCTGGTTATCGCGTTGCTGTCGACCCGCGGCTACATTACCGCTGAAAAGATCAGATCCAGCGTGGCGGGTTACTCCGACAGTCCCACCGCAGAGGCGTTCTCCCGGATGTTTGAGCGCGACAAGAATGAGTTGCGTGACCTCGGCATCCCGCTTGAGGTGGGCAAGGTGTCGGCGCTAGACCCCTCCGAGGGTTACCGCATCAACCGCGACGCGTACGCACTCCCTCCGGTCGAGCTGACCCCGGACGAAGCGGCCGCAGTAGCCGTCGCCACTCAGCTGTGGGAATCGCCCGAACTGATCACCGCGACCCAAGGCGCATTGCTCAAGCTGCGGGCCGCCGGGGTGGACGTTGAACCCCTCGATGCACCGGTGGCCATCGCCTCTTCGGCTGGGGTGCCGGGTCTGCGAGGGTCGGAGGACGTTCTGTCAATCCTGTTGTCGGCCATCAGTTCTCGGCAGGTGGTGCAGTTTCCGCACCGGCCGTCGCGGGCGGAGCCCTACACCACGCGCACCGTCGAACCGTGGGGTGTGGTCACCGAGAACAGTCGCTGGTATCTCGTTGGCTACGACCGCGATCGCAACGCCACCCGCACCTTCCGGCTCTCCCGGATCGGTCCGGAGGTCACGCCGATCGGGCCGGCCGGCGCTATTGCCGTGCCTGACGGCGTCGACCTGCGCAGGATTGTGTCCGACACTGTCGCCGAGGCGCCGACCGGCGCGACCGCCCTGGTGTGGGTCGCCGACGGGCGGGCCACCGCGTTGCGACACGCCGGAAGACCCATCGGTGCTCGGCGACTGGGCGGCCGCGACGGCCAGGTGATCGGACTCGACATGGGATCCAGCGACCGGCTGGCCCGTGACATCGCCGGCCACGGCGCCGACGCCGTGGTGCTTGAGCCGGAGGCCCTGCGCGACGATGTGCTGGCCCGGTTGCGCGCTCAGGTGGATCGGGCATGACGCAGCTGTCCACCCGCCTGGTGCGGCTGCTCAACATGGTGCCGTACTTCCAGGCCAACCCGCGGATCACCCGCGCGGAGGCCGCCGCCGATCTGGGGGTGTCTGCCAAGCAGCTAGAGCAGGACCTTAACCAGCTGTGGATGTGCGGCCTTCCTGGCTACGGTCCCGGTGATCTCATCGATTTCGAGTTCTCTGGTGACACCATCGAGGTGACCTTCTCGGCGGGCATTGACCGGCCGCTGCAGCTGACGTCACCGGAGGCCACCGGCCTGCTGGTGGCGCTTCGGGCACTGGCCGACATTCCGGGGGTGGTTGATCCGGAGGCGGCGCGCAGCGCGATCGCCAAGATCGAGGCCGCGGCCGGCGCCCTCGGGCATGACGCCACCGGGTCGGCGCCCGTCGAGAGCCGCGCCGCGGCCGCAGTGCGCGCGGCGGTGCGGGACAAACGGGCATTGGCGATCGACTACTACTCTGCGTCGCATGACACGCTGACCAGCCGGATCGTCGACCCCATCCGGGTACTGCTGGTGGGTGACCACAGCTACCTGGAGGCCTGGTCGCGCGAAGCCGAAGGGGTTCGGCTGTTCCGCTTCGACCGGATCGTGGCGGCCCGCGAGCTG
>NZ_JBYCLA010000417.1:0-9530 GCF_057473665.1 Mycobacterium sp. TH-M25 | reverse complement strand
AGACATCCAGGGTCGTTGGTCGGCGCCGACCGCATGGTGATGGGTGATGGTTGCTCCGGTGGCGACGATCGCGGCGCAGGCTGCGGCTTTGGCGGTGCGCCACTGCTCGATCGGATTACCGCGTTGCGCAGCGACGACGGTGAAGTAGAGCGAAGCGCCGGTGGCGTACACCTGCGAACTGTGGCACAGCACGAGCGCAGGCGTGCCGGATTCGGCCAGTGACCCGGTCAGCGCCTCGGTGACCGCGGCTTTCAGGGCGGGCAGTTTCGACCAATCGGTGGCCGTCTCGAGGGTCTCGCATAACGCGCCGTTGGCCAGCAGGGCGTCCCGCAGGTAGGGCGCGCCGAACCGGCCGTGCTCCCAGGCTCGGGCCGGGCCCTCACCCAACGATGTTCCACCCCCGGCGGCCATCAGCGTCCTGGTTTCGGCGTGCCGGCTCTCGGCGTGCGCCTCGGTGCCTTCGAATACGGTGATCGCCAGACAGCCACCGGTGCTGCCGGTTCCTCCGATGGGGTTCTCGCCGATCGACTCGGTGGTGGCCAGGTTGACGCCGGTCTCGGCCTCATCGGACAACCGGATCACGGTCGGGCCGGCGCCGATCTGGGTAACGGAGCGCAATGCTGCTGTGCCGGTGGCGAAATCGGGGAAAGACCATGCCTCATAACGGGCAGCCTGCGGTGCGGGGTGAACAGCCACCCGAACCCGGGTGATGACGCCGAACACGCCCTCCGACCCGATGACCAGTTGCCGCAGATCCGGGCCTGCCGCCGACTTCGGTGCCCGGCCCAGCTCCAGCGTCCCGGCGGGCGTGATCACCCGCAGGCCGCGAATCATGTCGTCGAACCGGCCGTAGCCCGCCGAGTCCTGCCCCGACGAGCGGGTCGCGGCGAAGCCTCCGAGGCTGGCGAATTCGAAGCTCTGAGGAAAATGCCCGAGCGAAAAGCCATGCGCGCCAAGCATCTCCTCGGCTCGCGGCCCGGTCACCCCGGCGCCGAACTCTGCTTCGCCGGATACCTCGTCAAAGGACAGCAGTTGATCCAAGCGCCGCAAATCCAGCGAGGCGACCGCGGCGAAGCCGCCGCGGACCGGGTCGAGTCAGCCGACCACACAGGTACCGCCGCCGAACGGGACGATGGCAATGCCGTGCTGCGAGCAGTACCGCAGGATCGCGGCAATGTCGTCCTCGGAACCGGGCAGCAGCACCGCGTCGGGAGCATCCTGTTCACCGGCGTCCCGGCGCCGCAACAGATCCAGCGTCGACTTGCCGCCGGCGCGTAACAGCCGGTTCCGGTGATCGACGTGGCAGTAGTCGGGGCCCACGACGTCCGACAGCGCCTCGCGGTGTTCGGCGGCCAACCGCGACGGCGTCAGTCGAACCTCGTCGGCATCAGGTTCGGCTTCGGGAGATCCGGCCACTCCCAGGGCCTGGGTCAGCAGCGAGCGGATGCCGTCCGAGAGGGGCTTGGCGTGGCTGGGGTCGCCCCAGGCATTCCACTTCATCGGGGGCAGCAAGTCGGCGGGCATGCGTTACAGTATTACATATGCTGTCAATAAGTAATGCGCCGGTGCAGGATCGCATCCTGTCCGCCGCCGCGAGTTGCGTCGTCGATTTCGGCGTCGAGCGGGTGACGCTGGCCGAGATCGCACGGCGCGCCCGGGTGAGCCGACCGACGGTGTATCGCCGCTGGCCCGACACCCGATCTGTGCTGGCCGCGCTGCTGACCAGCCACATCACCGAAGCGCTGGCCGAAGTCCCGGTGCGCGGCAGCGGCCGCGCGGCGATCGTCGAACGGGTGGTTGCGGTGGCCGAGCGACTGCGCGACGACGACCTGGTGATGGCGGTGCTGCGCTCGGAGGTGGCGCTGGTCTACATCGCGCAGCGGCTGGGCACCAGCCAGCAGATGTTGATCGACGCGCTGGCCAAGGACCTGCGGGCGGCCCAATACGACGGCAGTGTGCGCGCCGGCGACCCGCGCCAGCTGGCCGCCATGGTGCTGCTGATCACCCAGTCGACCATTCAGTCGGCCCGGATCGTCCGGCCCATCCTGGACGCCGACGCCCTGGCAGGAGAACTCGCCCACGCGCTGAACGGATACCTTGCCTGATGTCGATCGCACTGAACGCCGCCCGCCGCACCGCCGACCTCACCGCGCTGGCTGACGGCGCGCCCACCGATGTCGTGGTGATCGGCGGCGGCATCACCGGCGTCGGCATCGCACTGGACGCGGTGTCGCGAGGCCTGCGAGCGACGCTGGTGGAAAAACACGACTTGGCCTTCGGTACCAGCCGCTGGAGTTCCAAGCTGGTGCACGGCGGACTGCGCTACCTCGCGAGCGGCAATATCGGAATCGCGCGGCGCAGCGCGGTCGAACGCGGAATACTGATGACCCGCAACGCCCCTCACCTGGTTCGAGCCATGCCGCAACTCGTTCCGCTGATCCCGTCGATGAGTCGCAACAACCGGGCGCTGGTGCGCGCGGGATTCCTGGCCGGCGATCTGCTGCGCATGACCGCAGGCACACCAGCGTCGGTGCTGCCTGGTTCGCAACGTGTTTCGGCGCAGCGCGCGATCGGCCTGGCCCCGGCCGTTCGGCGCGACGGCCTCGACGGCGGCCTGCTGGCCTACGACGGCCAACTGATCGACGACGCCCGACTGGTCGCCGCAGTCGCGCGGACCGCGGCGCAACGCGGCGCGCGCATCCTGACCTACACCGCGGCCTCGGCGGCGACCGGCACCTCGGTCACGCTGACCGACCGGCGCACCGGTGAATCGTTCGACATGTCCGCGCGGGCCGTCATCAACGCCACCGGGGTATGGGCGGGGGAGATCGACCCGTCGCTGAAGCTGCGCCCCAGCCGCGGCACCCACCTCGTGTTCGACGCCGAGACATTCGGGAATCCAACTGCGGCGCTGACCATTCCGATCCCCGGCACGCTCAACCGCTTCGTCTTCGCCATGCCCGGGCAATTGGGCAGGATCTACCTGGGGTTGACCGACGAAGAAGCACCCGGGCCGATTCCCGATGTGCCACAAGCGACGTCGGGGGAGATCGCGTTCCTTCTCGACGTCGTCAACACTGCGCTGGGTATCACGCTGAACATCGCCGACATCATCGGCTCCTATGCCGGACTACGCCCGCTGATCGACACCGGCACCGGCCACACCGCCGACGTATCGCGCGACCATGCCGTCGTCGAGTCGCCGTCCGGAGTGATCAGCGTGATCGGCGGCAAACTCACCGAATACCGACACATGGCCGAGGACGTGCTCGACCGCGCCATCGAATTGCACAACCTCGACGCCGGGCCGTGCCTGACGCGAAACCTGCCGTTGATCGGCGCGCCGAGCAACCCGGGGTCGATGACCGCGCCGATGGCCGGGCTGCCGGAGTCGCTGGTGCTCCGGTATGGCGCCGAGGCGGCCAACGTCCTCGCCGAGGCCACCTGCGAGCGGCCCACCGACGCGGTAGCCGACGGCATCGACGTCACCCGTGCGGAATTCGAGTACGCCGTCACCCACGAGGGTGCGCTGACCGTTGACGACATCGTCGACCGGCGCACCCGGATCGGCTTGGTGGCCGCCGACCGGGAAAAAGTAACCGGCACGGCCCAAGAGTTCCTGCAATTGGCGTGATCGGCTCTGCGTCGTTTATGCCCGGGCGTTCCGACGTCGATCGACAACGTCGGGCGGATCGCATCTTCGACACCGCGCGAGAGTCGCTCCTTTCATGAAGTTGATCGGCGAGTGACCACCGACTGTTCCTCAACCTGCTTGGGTGATCTCGAGGCTGAGGTGAGAAACGAATAACCACTCACCATCTACCTTGCGGCAGCCGTAGATCGCCTCTTGAGTGTCGTGGAGCTTGTCGCCGGCCAGGTGCCGCAGTGAAGTCTTGATCGTCGCGAGTTTGTCCCCGTAGAACACCACCTCGCTGCCGTCGATCACCGTTTGATCCACACCCGTCGACGCGCCAAACTCGGTGCTGTACAACCTGGTCAGCTCATCAGGTGTGCTTATCGCCTCGTGCAACGTTTCCGGCTCTCCGACGTCAACAGTGAACAGAACCGGGAACCCCCAGAAGGAAGGCACCTTCTCGAGCTCGCCGCTTTGGCACGCGTCACAGTACGCGCGGTAGCGGGCCGCTATCTCCTTGGCATCATCGTCTTTGCTCATCAGGTCGACTCCTTATCTTCCTGCCTGTCTAGGCTCTCAGGGTCACCGCAATCGGCGCTTCGACGGTCTGGCCACACGTTAGATCGTCATCGGTACCCCGATTCGACAGTTTGTGCACGCTTCTATGCGATCTCTGCACAGAGCGAACGCTGACACGGACACCCGGGGGCCACCGGGCGCGCGGCCGGTGCCGTGCTCGAATCGCTTGCCCGGCTGACTGACTCGACCCAGCGGGCGGCTACGCGCCCTTCGGGTTCGTACGGCTGTGGCGTTGACGAAGCTTGTCGTCAGTTGATCAGCATCCCCAGACTACTGTTCGTGCTCGACGGTGTGACGCCACTCGCGTGGTGTCATTCCGTAGGTGGCGCGGAACCGGCGGCTGAAGTGCGTCGGATTGGAAAAACCCCATCGTTGGGCGATCATCGCGATGGAACGGTGCCGGCTGGTGTGTCCCGCGAGTTCGTCGCGCGCCCCTTGCAGGCGTTGGCTTGTCATCCATTGATGCAGGCTGAAATTGGCAGTGGCGCACAATTTGTAGAGATGCCGGACCGAGATGTGGTGCGCTGCCGCGATCATCTCCGGCGTCAGGTCGGGGTCAGCAAGGTTCTTGCGGACGTAGCTGCGGATTTGGGTCAGCAGGGTGGCCGAAAGTGTGTCCTGTCGGTGGCGTGTGTCCTGGGCGGCCGAACTCAGCAAGGCCCTGACGAGTTCAACGCTGATAGTGCCCAATTGGGCTGCGGCCGGGTCGGCGCTGAGTTCGTCGGCGCGCCGGGTCAGTCCAATGATGTGGTTGACCATCAACTCGTAGATCGGGCTGGTGTGCAGTCGGGTAACGGCGTGGTGGATCAGGTCGGCGGGTAGTCCTAGTTCGTCGAACGGAATAAAGAGGCACGTGGAGGCGCCGTGGCCGGCCCAACTGAACTCGTACGGCGAGTTCTCGTCGATGACATGAAGCTGCCCGGTGCCGATGACGCGTTGCTCGGCCCCGTGCTCGAATAGGCCCACGCCGATCTCCTGCACGGCGATCGCGAGATTCGGCGACGGGCAGGTCCGGGTCTGTACGGCGGTGCGCTCGAGTTGGATCCCCGACAGCGCTGCTCGAAAGATGCTGGACGCGCCGAAGGTCCAGACTTCCAAGCGGGCCGCGCCGCTCTGGCTACCCTTCTCCGGACCGATGAAGGACGCCACCGCGGTTTGAGCCATCGCCGAGACCAACGCGTCAGCGCGATCCTCCGCGGGCAGGTCGTCGGTGTCCAGCACCATCGCCACGGCGCGCTCCTTGGTGTCGGGGCTGGCTGGTCAGCCTCGACGGTGATCAGGTAGCCCGAAGTTGAAGCGTAACTCCGCGAACTGGTCCGCGCACGGTTGATGTGGCGACGCCGTTGTGTGCGCTAGTTGGCGCATTTCGTGCACCACTGGGCCATATCGCCCTGCTGTCACCGACCTAGGTTCATGTTGAGGAACTGGACAGACGCCGTCAGGGATGACTCCGGGCGGTGAAGGAGGGCAACGTGCCACCTCTGACTCCGCCGACACCGGTGGTCTTCATTCACGGCCTGTGGATGCATGCGAGCAGCTGGGCCGATTGGGTTGCGTTGTTCGTAGCCGCCGGCTATCCGGCGAGTGCACCCGGTTGGCCCGGTGCGGCCGCCACGGTACTCGACACGCGGCGCCATCCCGAGGCGATGAACAACTACCGGATCGGCGCCATCACCGAGCACTACCAGGCGATCATCGCCGATCTGCCCGCGACGCCTGTCGTGATCGGGCACTGCGTAGGTGGGCTGATTGCACAGCGGCTGCTCGGCCGGGAATTCGCCCGCGCGGCCGTTGCGCTGGAACCGGCGCCTTTCCGCGGAGTGATTCCGATGCCGTTCACTAAAATCTTCTCTGCTGCAGGGGCTTTCCGTCGAAGTGGGCTTGGTGTCAAGACCTGGGCGCACACCGCCGACAGCTACCACCGCAGCATTGCCAATGGCATACCGCGCGATGAATCCGACCAGCTTTTTCACGCCTTCAGCATTCCCGCCCCTCGTCGGGCGCTGCGGCAGGTGGCGCTGTCCAACATCTCGATGCGCCGAGACGCCACGGTGGACACCCGCCGCGAACGCGGACCGCTATTGATGATCGCGGGCAGCGCGGACCGCACGGTTCCCGCAGCGACCGTCTATTCCGCCTACAAGATTCAGCGCCGCAACCGTGGTGTCACCCAGTTCGCCATTTTCGACCGGCGCGGTCATTCCCTGCCCACCGATCACGGATGGCGTGAAATCGCCGACACGGTCCTGGATTTCTTCACCTACAACGGGCTCTGAGTGCGTCGAACCGTACGGCGCGGACCTGTGCACCAGAACGCAGAAACCGTGCACCCATGAACGCATTGAGGGCCGCGCGCCGCGCTAGCGTCCCTGATGACCGCGAGGCGAAACCGGCGCGCCGGCGACACGATTGGCTCGCCACGATAAACACGGTGAGGCAAGCAGCCACCCGATTGAAAAAGGAAAGGCAGTTTGATGTCTGACCAGAAATCTGTCCACGAGGTGACCTACGACCTGTTGCGCTCGCTGGGATTGACGACAGTGTTCGGTAATCCAGGCTCCACTGAGCAGACGTTTTTGAAGGACTTCCCCGACGATTTCACCTATGTCCTGGGGTTGCAGGAGGCCTCGGTGATGACCATGGCCGACGGGTTCGCCCAGTCCACCGGCAAACCCGCTTTGGTCAACGTGCACACCGCCGCGGGCACCGGGAATGCGATGGGCGCCCTGGTGGCAGCGTTCAAGGGCAACACGCCATTGATCGTGACGGCTGGTCAGCAGACCCGCGAGATGGTGTTGTGCGAACCGTATCTGAGCAACCCGGACGAGAATCTGTTCCCGCTACCGTGGGTGAAATGGGCCTATGAGCCCAAGCGCGCCGAGGATGTCCCCGCTGCGTTCATGCGCGCCTACACGGTCGCGCTGCAGCCGCCAGCCGGACCGGTGTATCTGTCTATCCCGCTTGATGATTGGGAGAAGCCCGCACTGGGCCCCGCGGTGATCCGCACCGTCAGCCATCGCGTCAGCCCGGACGCCGCGCGGCTACGCGAGTTCGCCGAACGCATCAACAATGCCCAGCGTCCGGTTCTGGTGTTCGGTCCTGAGGTCGATCGCAGCGGCGCTTGGGACGCCGGCGTCGCGTTCGCGGAGAAGCTCGGGGCGCCCGTATATGGCAGCGCGTTGCCCGACCGGGCGTCGTTCCCCGAGGATCATCGGCTCTTTCAGGGACAGCTGGCGATGACCGTCGCCGGTGTCGCCGAGATGCTGCGCAGCTATGACCTGGTCGTGGTGATCGGGGCACAGGTCTTCCGGTACTACCCCTACGTGGCCGGACCCTATCTGCCCGATGGCACCGAGCTGCTGCAGATCACCGCCGATCCGCGACTGGCTGCCACCGCGCCGGTCGGCGACAGCATGCTGGGTGACGCCCTGCTGGCGTTGGAGCAATTAGTGGACTTGGTCGACGATCACAGCCACCGCTCGGTTGCCGCCGCACAGAAGCCCACCGGCGACGTTGACCTGACCGGGTCGGCACCGCTGACAGCCGACGCGGTGTGGCAGACGTTGAGCACCGTCAAGCCCGCCGATTCCCCGCTGGTCACCGAATCGACATCGACACAGGCCCAACAACTGCGGTTTCTGCCCAGCACCCGCCCGGCTTCGTTCTTCGCCACCCCCAGTGGCGGTATCGGTTGGGGGGTGCCCGCAGCGGTCGGCATCGCACTGGGCGACCGCGCCCGCGGGGTCAAGCGCACGGTGGTCGCCACCATCGGTGACGGCTCATTCCAATACTCGGTGCAGGCCGTCTGGACCGCGGCCCAACACCGGTTGCCGATCGTATTCGTCGTGATGCGCAACGGCGAATACTCGATCCTCAAGTCGTTCGCGGAACTGGAAAAGACACCGGGGGTGCCGGGGCTGGATCTGCCCGGCCTCGACATCGCCTCAATTGCAGAAGGGTTCGGCTGCCGCTCGATCAACGTGGACAGCACCGAAAAACTCGCCCACGAGTTCACCGCCGCACTCGACGCCGACGGACCGACCGTCATCGTGGTACCCACCAAACCTCAAGCCACGCACCTGGGCTGAGCACCCCACAAAGGATAACTATGACTTCTTCGGGCACCAAGACCATTGTTTTGATCCACGGGCTGTGGATGACGCCGCTGGCATGGGAGGGTTGGGTAGCCCGCTACCAAGCCCGGGGGCACACCGTTCTCGCCCCCGGCTATCCCGGCGTCGCCGACGGCACCGCCGGCGTCGCAGCCTTGCGCGACGATCCCTCACCGCTGGCGGATCTCGGTGTTCGTGAAGTGCTCGACCACCTCATACAGGCCATCAGCGAACTACCCGAACCGCCGATTCTGATCGGGCACTCCTTCGGCGGCACCTTCGTGCAGATGCTGCTCGATGCCGGCTACGGCAGCGCCGGGGTGTCCGTCGACGGCGCTGCGGTCAAGGGAATCAAAGCACTGCCCTTCACCGAGATCCGGGCGACTTTTCCGGTTCTGAAGAATCCCGCCAACGTGCACCGCGCGGTCCCGATCACCGCCGAACAGTTTCACTACGCCTTCACCAACACCCTCACCGAAGCCGAATCCCAGGCCGCATATGACCGTTACGCGGTCCCGGTGCCGGCGCGGATCCTGTTCCAGGGTGGCCTGGCCAACTTCACCCACGACGCGGCCACCACCTACAACTTCGCCAACGACGACCGCGGCCCGCTGCTGTTCATCGCAGGCAGCAAAGACCATATCCTTCCCCCCGCCGTACAGCACGAGAACTACGAGAAGAATGCCAAGCACTCCGTAGCGATCACGGCCTATAAATTGTTCAGCGGCCGGGACCACTTCACCTGCGGGGCACCGGGATGGGAAGAGGTCGCCGACTTTGCGCTGAACTGGGCGCTGAGCCCGCGCGCCGGCGAACTCGACTGAAAATCCTCACCCCAGGACAACGAAAGAACCATGCATGCAATAGAAGTCGCCGAACTCGGCGGACCCGAAGTCCTGTCCTACGTCGAACGCCCGCAGCCTCTCCCCGGCGACGGTGAGGTGTTGATCAAGGCCGAGGCGATCGGCGTCAATTTCATCGACACCTACTTCCGCTCCGGCGCGTATCCCCACGAACTGCCGTTCGTGCTCGGAGCCGAGGTTGCGGGCACTGTTGAAGCGGTCGGCAACGGGGTGACCGCACTTCGTGTCGGCGACCGCGTGGCTACCGCCGACGCTGAGGGCGCCTACGCCGAATATAGCGTTGCGCCAGCTCATCTCGTCACCGCCTTACCAGACGGTGTCACCGCTGATGTCGCCGCCGCC
>NZ_JBYCLA010000416.1:0-5059 GCF_057473665.1 Mycobacterium sp. TH-M25 | reverse complement strand
GGAGTTCAACGACCAGTTCAGCGCGGCCGTCCAAAAGATCTACGACAGCGGCAACAGCAAGCCGGTGGCGTTCGGCCATGCCGTATCGATCATGTACTGGACGCTGATGAACGTGAAGAACCCCAAGGACAGCCTGGCAACCAGCCATCCGCTGCCCAACCTCGGCCGCGTCGTGATCACCGGTAGCCCGGCAAAAGGCTGGACACTGGTCGACTGGGATGGAATTCGGGACTTCAGCCACTGACCCGAGCGCCGGCCACGGTACGGTACTGGACAGTACTGCCCTGGTGTGTCTAGGGTTGCGTGCTGTGAACACGACGGTTGAGCGCGGTGCGCCGCCTTCGACCTGGTCACCCCGAGAAACCGAATTACTCGAGGTGACGCTCCAGCTGCTGCAAGAGCATGGCTATGACCGCCTGACTGTGGACGCCGTGGCTGCCGCTGCCCACGCCAGCAAGGCCACCGTGTACCGGCGCTGGCCATCGAAGGCCGAACTGGTGCTCGCCGCATTCATCGAGGGCGTCCGCCAGGTCGCGGTGCATCCACAGACCGGGACGCTGCGCGGCGACCTACTGCAGCTGGGAGGGGCGATCTGCGACCATGCAGCTGCGCAGGCCGGCACCATGCGCGCCGTGCTGGTCGAGGTGTCGCGCCACCCCGCCCTCAACGAAGCCCTGCATAATCAGTTCCTCGCTCAACGCAAAGCCCTGATTCAGGACGTGTTGCGGAATGCGGCCGAGCGTGGCGAGATCGATGCCGCAGCGATCAGCGACGAACTCTGGGACTTACTGCCCGGCTATCTGATCTTCCGGACCATCATGCCGAGCCGCCCCCCCACCCGGCAGACGGTGGAAGCCCTCGTCGACGAGGTCGTCATTCCGAGCCTCACTCGAAAGATCAACGGGTGAAGGGTATTTCGGTGACCAACTTGGTCAGGCGGCGGTGGATGGTGCTGGTCACGATCGTGGTGGTGGCCCTCGCGGGGTTCGCCGTCGATCGACTGCACGGCGTCTTCGGTTCACACCAGAACGCCTCGCTTGCCGGCGGAGTCTCCAGCGAGATCGTCCCGTTCAATCCCAAGCACGTCGTCTATGAGGTCTTCGGCGCCCCGGGGGCCACGGCCACTATCAACTTTCAAGACGTCCACGCCGCACTGCAACGGGTCGACAATGCCCCGCTGCCGTGGTCCTACACGATCACCACCACCGACCCCGCGGTGATCGCCAACGTAGTCGCCCAGGGCAACGGCGACACGCTGGGCTGCCGCATCACCGTCAACGGCGACGTCAAAGACGAGAGGACCGTCAACGAATTGAGCGCCTACACCTTCTGCCTGGACAAGTCCGGATGAGCGGCCACAGCATCCGCCGGCCGCGGGTCCCGCACACCATCCACCGCCTTGCGGTGCCGATCCTGTTGTTCTGGGTGGCCATGGCCGCGATTCCGAATATCTTTGTGCCGCAACTGGAAGAGGTCGGCCGACTGCACAACGTCGGCCTCAGCTCGCCGGAGGCGCCGTCGTATCAGGCGTTCAAACACATCGGGAAAGTGTTCCACGAGTTCGACACCGACAGTTCGGCAATGATCGTGCTCGAGGGCGACAAGCCGCTCGGCCCTGAGGCCCACCAGTTCTACGACCAACTGATCCACAGGTTGGAGCGCGACGACAAGCACGTCCAGCACATCCAGGACTTCTGGGGCGACACGCTGACCGCGGCGGGCTCACAGAGCAGCGACGGCAAGGCCGCCTATGTCCAACTCTTTCTCGCCGGAGCCCAGGGCGAGGCGCTGGCCAACGAGTCCGTCGACGCGGTGCGCGCCACGGTGGACCGGATGCAGACACCACCGGGTGTCAAGGCCTACGTCACCGGCGCGGCGCCGTTGATCGCCGACCAATTCACCGAGGGCAGCAAAGGCTCCGACAAAGTCACCGCGCTGACCGTGTTGGCGATCGCGGTGATGCTGTTCTTCGTCTACCGGTCCTTCGCCACCACGTTGCTGGTTCTTGCCACCGTCCTCATCGAGATGGCCGCGGCGCGGGGATTCGTGGCCTTCCTCGGAAACGCGGGAATCCTGGGGCTGTCCACCTATGCGACCAATCTGCTCACGCTGCTGGTGATCGCGGCCGGGACCGATTACGCGATATTTTTCGTCGGCCGCTACCACGAGGCCCGCTCGGCCGGCGACGAGCGATTAGACGCGTACTACAGCATGTACCGCGGTACCGCACACGTTGTCCTCGGATCGGGCCTGACCGTCGCCAGCGCGGTGGCCTGCCTCACGTTCACTCGACTGCCGTATTTCCAGAGTCTGGGCATTCCCGCCGCGATCGGGATCCTGCTCGCCTTGGCCGCCTCGCTCACCCTGGGGCCGGCGATCCTGGTCATCGCCAGCCACTTCGGGTTGTTCGATCCCAAACGCGTGCTGCAGACCCGCAGCTGGCGGCGAATCGGCACCGCGATCGTCCGGTGGCCGGGCCCAATTCTGGTGGTGTCCGTCGCGATTGCGCTCATCGGCCTGCTTGCCCTGCCCGGCTACAAGACCAGCTACGACACCCGCCCCTACATCCCGGCCACTGCGGCGGCCAACGTGGGCTACACCGCGGCGGAACGGCACTTCGCCCGGGCCCGACTCGAACCCGAGTTGCTGATGATCGAGGCAGACCATGACCTGCGCAATCCGGCCGACATGCTGGTGCTGGACAAGGTGGCCAAGGCCGTCTTTCACATCCCGGGGATCGCCATGGTGCAGTCCATCACCAGGCCGCTGGGATCACCACTGGATCACAGTTCGATCGCCTTTCAGATCAGCCAGCAGAGCATCGGCCAGGTACAGAACCTCACCTATCAAGCCGACCGCGCGCGCGACTTGCTGCGCCAGTCACAAGAACTCGACAAGACCATCGGTATCTTGCAGCAGCAGTACACCCTTCAGCAGCAACTCGCCGGTGCCACGCACGAAGAGACCCAGAAGTTTCACGCAACGCTGGCGATCATCTCGGAGGTGCGGGACAAGCTGGCGAATTTCGACGACTTCTTCCGGCCGCTGCACAGCTACTTCTACTGGGAGAAGCACTGCTATGACATCCCGGCGTGCTTCGCGCTGCGGAACACTTTCGAGGCAATCGACAGCATCGACCAACTCAGCGAGAAATTCGAAGACCTGGTCGTCAGCCTCGACAAACTCGACAAGATTCAGCCCCAACTGGTCGGGCTGATTCCCCCGCAGATCGCCAGCCAGGAAGTCAATCGCGAACTGACGCTGAAGAACTTTGCCACCAACCTCGGGATCGACAAGCAGTCCGCGACGGCGAACGACAAACCCGCCGCACTGGGGCAGGCTTTCGACAAGTCGAAGAACGACGACCTGTTCTATTTGCCGCCGGAAGTGTTCGACAATGCCGATTTCAAGCGCGGACTGAAGCTGTTTCTGTCGCCCGACGGCAAGGCAGCCCGGATGATCATCACCCACGAGGGCGATCCCGCTGAGCCCACGGCCATCTCGCGTGTCGAGCCGATCAAGCTGGCGGCGCACGAAGCCGTCAAGGGCACTCCGCTGGCGAACTCCAGCTTCTATCTCGGCGGCACGGCCTCGACCTACAAAGACATCCAGGACATGGCGACCTACGACATCCTGATCGTCGCGGTCGCCTCGCTGAGCCTGATCTTGCTGATCATGATGCTCATCACCCGAAGCCTGGTCGCGGCGATCGTCATCGTCGGCACCGTGGCATTGTCACTGGGCGCCTCGTTCGGCCTGTCAGTACTGCTGTGGCAGTACCTCCTGGGAATCGAATTGTATTGGGTGGTACTGGCTTTGGCGGTGATCCTGCTACTGGCCGTCGGCTCCGACTACAACCTGTTGCTGATCTCCCGGTTCAAGGAGGAGATCCACGCGGGCCTCAAGACCGGGATCATCCGCTCGATGGCCGGCTCCGGCTCGGTGGTGACCGCCGCCGGTCTGGTGTTCGCCGTGACGATGTGTGGATTCGTCTTCAGCGGCCTGCAGACGCTCGGTCAGATCGGCACCACGATCGGCCTGGGCCTGTTGTTCGACACGTTGATCGTCCGGTCGTTCATGACACCGGCGATCGCCACGCTGCTCGGCCGGTGGTTCTGGTGGCCGCTACGGGTGCGTCCGCGCCCCGCCAGTTCGATGCTGCGCCCCTACGGTCCGCGCCCGGCCGTTCGCCAGCTGTTGCTGTGGGACGACCCGGAGGACGACCGCGTCACACAACGTTGACGCGGCGCCACACCGGGCGCACCATGACTTGCATGCGATATGTCGTTACCGGCGGTACCGGGTTTATCGGGCGACGTGTGGTGGCCCGTCTGCTGGACGCCCGCCCGGACGCCGAAGTATGGATCCTGGTTCGCCGCTCCTCGCTCGGCCGCTTCGAACGCCTGGCCGCAAACTGGGGCGATCGGGCAAAGCCGCTGGTCGGCGAGCTGACCGAGCCACGACTCGGCTTGACCGAGGAAGCCATCGCCGAACTGGGCACCGTCGACCACGTGGTGCACTGCGCGGCGATCTACGACATCACCGCCGCCGAAGCCGCGCAGCGCGCCGCCAACGTCGAAGGCACTCAGGCCGTCGTCGAGTTGGCCCGCCGCCTCGACGCGACCCTGCACCACGTGTCGTCGATCGCGGTGGCCGGCGACTTCCACGGCGAGTACACCGAGGACGACTTCGACATCGGCCAACAGTTGCCGACGCCGTATCACCAGACGAAGTTCGAGGCCGAACTACTGGTGCGCTCGACGTCCGGGCTGCGGTACCGGATCTACCGGCCGGCAGTCGTAGTGGGCGATTCGCGCACCGGTGAGATGGACAAGATCGACGGGCCGTATTACTTCTTCGGCATGCTGGCCAAGCTCGCGGTACTGCCGCGGCTCACGCCGATGATGCTGCCCGACACCGGCCGCACCAATATCGTTCCGGTGGACTACGTCGCCGACGCCCTTGTCGCATTACTGCACGCCGACGAGCGCGATGGACAGACCTTTCATCTCACTTCACCGAAAACCATTGGACTGCGCGGTATTTACCGAGGGATTGC
>NZ_JBYCLA010000415.1:0-6539 GCF_057473665.1 Mycobacterium sp. TH-M25 | reverse complement strand
GTCGCGGTCGTCGACGGTGACAAACCCCAACTTCTTCAGCCGTGCCCGGACGTAGTCCCAGTCCTCCGGGCTCAGGACGTCGGTATGCAGAACCCATGCTCCCGGCCGGCAGATCCGGCGGACTTGGCTCAGGAACGTGGGCAGGTTCCCGTACGAATGCGACGACTCGACATTGAGGACGGCGTCGCACGATTCGTCGGCCAGCGGGATGTCCAAGGCGTCGCCCACGCGGAAGTCCGTCGAATCGGAGAGGTGCGTCTTTCGGCAGAACCCGATCGCTTCCGCGGACATGTCTATGCCGATGACCGCAGCGTTGAACTTCTCCGCGACGAGCCGGGAGTTGCCGCCGCGCCCACAGCCGATTTCGACGACGGTGCGGTCGTGCAGGTCGATCGAGCCGATCACCTCGAACACCAGCCGGACCGAATTGGCGTTGAAGGTGCCGTCGCGCACGGCGAACGCCGATTCGTTGTCGGAATCCGTTGGCACATAGCCGTAATTGAGGAAAAACGACGAGTCAGCCACGCCGATGTCCTCGAGGCGGCGGCTCAGCAGATCGTAAAAGCTGTGCCACCCGCCGGCGGTTGTCGACAGTAGGTCATCAGCCAGGTGCGCCGACATCGCACCCCGGGAGTCATCGTGCATCGAAGGCCTCGTCTGTTGATCCATGGCGTCGCCTTACCCGGCAGTCCCGGCCGCGGCGACGGGTTCGACCCCGACCGACTCAGGCACCTGACCGGCCAGGTATTCGGCCAGCGACCCGATGGTCGGATAGTCGAACACCGCGGTCGCGGTGATCGTGAACGCACCGCCGAATTGGGGGAGCAATCTGTTACTGAACTCGACTGCCATCAGCGAATCCGTGCCCAGTTCCAGGAACCGGCTGGTTGCGGCGGGCGGTTGCGCGAGCCTCAGGAAGTTCTGTACTTCGCGCCGGAGGTACTCGGTGAGGAAGCTGCCGCGCTCGGTCTCGGGCACCTCGTGCAGCCGCCGGAGCAACTCGCTGTCGCCGGTCGCCGCCGCGACGGCACTCGGGAGCACGTGGTCCAGGATCGCGGGGCGAATGCCGCCGAGCCCCTTCGCCGCGCGCTGCCAGTTGGCTTTCAGGACGGTGGCCTGCGCGGTTCCGTGGGCGATGATCTCGCTGAGGCCGTCCAGCGCGACCGAGGGCTCCAGTGGAATCAGCCCTTGCGCACTGAGATTGACCCGCGCGGCATGTGAGGTGGCCATGCCGCCCTTCGCCCACGGGCCCCAGTTGATGCTGGTCGCGGGCAGACCCCGGGCCCTGCGGTCGGCAACGAGCCCGTCGAGCAGCGCATTGGCTGTCGCGTAGTTGGCCTGGCCGGGTGAACCGATCACGCTGGACGCCGACGAGTACACCATGAAGAACTCGAGGTCGTCGTCTCGCGTCAGCCGATCCAGGTGGTAGGCGCCGAACGCTTTGGGCGCCAACACCGTCCGGAACCGTTCCAGGCTCTGCTGGGTGAGCAGCGCGTCGTCGAGCACGCCCGCCAGGTGTGCCACGCCCGCCAGCGGCGGCAGCTCCGCCCGGATCCGCTCGATCAGCGCTGCGGCCTGCGCCGCATCGCCGATGTCGGCGGTGAAGGTGTGGATGCGGCAGCGGTACCGCTCGGCCATGTCGGCAATGGTGCGCTGCGCATCGGCGTCCGGCATCCGTCGACTGGTCAGCACGATGTCGCCGGCGCCGAGCTGGGCCAGGTGCGCTGCGGTGTGCAGACCGAGTGCGCCGACGCCGCCGGTGATCAGATAGCTCCGATCACCGCGCGGCTGTAGCGGTTTCGGCATCTGCAACACGATCTTGCCGATGTGCCGTGCCTGTTGCATCCGACGGAACGCGGTCTTGGCCTCGGTGATCGGGTAGACCTCGGCGGCAATGGGCGCAAGCTCGCCGCCCGCCATGCTGTCCGCCAACTCGGCCAGCAAGTTACCGGTCCGCTCGGGCTCGTGCTCGATGCAGTAGTCCAGGGCGATGATCTCGTAGTCGATATCGGGACGGGCCGCCGCCATCTGCTCGCGCGTCCAGATGTCCCGCTTGGCGATCTCGGCGAATCGGCCGCCCGGCGCGGTGGCCCGCACGGTCGCTTCGATGAACCCCTCGTTGGTGAGGCTGTTGAGCACCACGTCGACGCCCGCACCGCCGGTGTCGGCCAGGATCTGGTCGGCGAAATCGGTGCTGCGCGAGTCGTAGACGTGTTGCACACCCAACTCGCGCAGCGCCGCCCGCTTGTAGGTGCTGGCGGTCGCGAAGACGGTCGCACCGCGCTGCTGGGCTATCTGGATCGCCGCCAAACCGACCCCGCCGCTGGCGGCGTGAATGAGCACCCGGTCGCCGGGCCCCACCTTCGCCCAGTCGAACGCGAGCCGGGTCGTCAACGCTCCCGCGGGGATGGTGGCCGCGGCTACCGCGCTCACGCCGCCCGGCACCGGCGCCAGGAACTGGGCCGGCACATTGACCCGGCTGGCGAAACCGCCCGGCATGAAGCCGAAGACACGCTCGCCGACCTCGAATTCGGTGACGCCGTCGCCCAACGCCGTGACGACGCCCGCGAGGTCGCCACCCCCGACCCGTCCGGGATCGCCCGGATACAGGCCGAGCACGTTGAGCACATCCCGGAAGTTGAGGCCCGCGGCCTCGACCCTGATCTGCACCTGCCCCGCGCTGGGCGGCGGCACGTGTGCCTCGACCAGCCGAAGGTTGTCGATGGCGCCGCGTTCGGTCGGCTCCAGCAGATAATCCCCGGCACGAGGTATCGGCAGATGGCCGTCGCGCGACCACGGCAGCAGCCGCGGCACCAAGTGCTTCCCCTGACGCAACGCGAGCTCGGGTTCCTGGACGGGTGAGCCGGCCGCGCCGAGCAGCGCGGCCAGTGCGTGGCCGGCGTCGTCGGACCCGTCGCAGTCGACCAGCCGGCAATTCAGGGCCGGTTGCTCGGTGATGACGGTGCGGCCAAAACCCCACAGCGCCGACTGCACCGGGTCGACCGGTTCGCCGGCCTCGGTCGCCACGGCCCGTTCGGTGACGATCCACAGCCCGCCGGTCAGTTTCAGGTCCGGCTGGGCCTGCAACGTCCCGACGACGGTGAGCAGTTGATCGATCTCGTTCTCCAGCCGCGCGGCGAAATCGGCACTCGGCTCTGGCGCGCCGGGACGCCGGTTGCTGCGCCAGACGATGCCCGAGACCGGGGTGCCGCGCTCGGCCGCCCGGGTGAACAGCCGGCTCCACGAGTCCGGATCGGTGTCGTGGTCCAACGAGACGCAATCGGGAAGGGCGGCAGCCAACTCGTCGAATCCGGCGATCAGCCAGGTGCCGTCGCCGGCAGCGGAGTCCTCGGCCGGCGGCGATATCTCCTGCCAGCCAAGGGTGTACAGGTGCCGGGTGCCGTCGCCGCCGAGTCCGCGCAACAACGCCTCGCGGGGCGCGCGTTTGACGGTGAACTCGCGGATTTCGCCGAGCTGGCGGCCGTCCCGATCCACGAAATCGAGGTCGAAGACCTGGGTTTCGCTGTCGATGCCGCCGCTCTGCCAGCGCGCGCGGCAGTAGAACCGCTTGGGCAGCCGCTCACGTAGCACCACTCGTCCATAGCGAAGCGGTAGGTAGAGATCTGCGACGGCACCGTCTTCGGCGGCCGCGAGCTCCGCCGGGAAGGCGGGGAAAGCGATTCCGGTGCACAGGTCGAGCAGCACCGGATGGATCGGCTCGCTGCCCAGCTGTTCGGCGAGTTCGTCACCGATGGCGATATCGCCGACCGCTTCACCGTCGCCGGCCCACAGCGATTTGAGCGAGGTGGACCAGGTCGGGCCCCACGTCAGCTCCATGTCGGCGAAGGTGTCGAACAGCTGCTGCGGCCGGGTGCGGCCCAACCGTTCGCAGGCGGCATCGATGGATTCGGTCGGCGGCGGTGCGTCGTCGGTATCGGCGACGATCCGGCCGTCGGCGTTCAACGACCACTCGGATTCGCGATCACCGTACGGGCGGCTGTGCACCTGGAAGGTCCAGCCGCCGCCGTCTTCGACCGGGTGAACGGTCAGCTGCACCTCCCGGGAGGTCTTCTCGCCCAGGATGATCGGCTCGTAGAAGAAGACGTCGCGGACCTGCGCCGGGGTTCCGACGGCGGCAATGGCCATCGTCGCGTAGGTTGCGCCCGGAACGACCACCGTGCCGTAAATGACGTGATGGGCCAGCCACGGCTGCGTTTTGACGGACCACCGGCTGGTGTAGACGGCGTCGCCGGAGGCGAGATCCTTGGCGCTACCCAGGATTCCCGATCCGACAGCACCGTCGCTGCGGACGTCGGCGGTCTTGGGCCAGAAGCGACGCCGTTGGAACGGATAAGTGGGCAATCCGAACGTGTGACGCGGCCGCTGGTGCAGCGCCGCGAACTCGGGCCGATGCCCGGCGACGTAGGCCGCGGCCAGCGCTTCTGTCATCTGACGATGGGCATCGGTGTTCTTGCGCAGCGACACGATCGGCTGCGGAGCGGGCGACGATTCCGGCCAGGCCGCCAGCGCGGCGACGGTCAGAATCGGTTGCGGACCGATCTCCATCAGCACCGAACAGCCGAGCTGCGCCACGGTGTGCACGCTCTGGGTGAACTGCACCGGCTGCCGGGAATGCCGCCGCCAGTAGCCGCCGTCCAGTGGGGTTTCCGCGGTGATGACCTCGCCGGTGCGGTTGCAGACCAGCGGCAGGGTAGGCACCGCGAATTCGAATCCCTGCGCATAGGACTCGAATTCGTCGAGTGCTGGGTCCAGTAGCTCGGAATGGAAGGCGTGACTGGTGTCCAGCCAGGTGCAGCGGACTTCTCCGTCGGTCAGCCTGGCCACAATCTGTTCCAGATCCGCGACCGGGCCCGAGAGCACGGTGTTGGCGCCGTTGTAGGCGGCGACGGAAATGTGTGGGAATTCGTCGGCGACGTGCTCCACCCGTTCGGCGTCGGCGAAGACCGCCACCATCCGCCCGCCCTCGGGCAGATTGCCGAACAGCCGACCGCGTTCGGCCATCAGTCGTGCCCCGTCCTCGAGGCTGAACACGCCCGCCACGCACGCCGCGGCGTACTGGCCCACGCTGTGCCCGAGCACCACGTCGGGCTCGATGCCCCAGGACTGCCACAACCGGGCCAGGCCCATCTCGACGGCGTACAGCGCCGGTTGCGCAAAAGAGGTGTGCCGCAGTGTTTTCCCAACGCCCTTGCCGGTGTCGCCATCTCCGGAGTCGGTGTCGAACAGCACCTCCAGCAGTGGACGCGGCAGCAGTCCCTCGACGGCCTCCGCGCATCGCCGCACGACGTCGGCGAACACCGGTTCGGTATCGAACAACTCGCGCGCCATGCCCGGGTACTGACTGCCCTGACCGGTGAACAGCCACGCTGTCTTCGGCCGGTCGCCGCACACGCCGCGCAGCGCGCCCGGCCCCAACCGATCCTCGGCCAACCCGGCCAGCAGCTCGCGGCCGCCCTGAACCGAATCCACCACGAGCGCGGCCCGGTGCTCGAAATGCGACCGTCCCACTCCGGCGGTGAAGCACACATCGGCGAGGTCGGCCTGGGGGTGCGCGTCCAGCCAGTCCCCGTATCGCTGCGCCAACGCCGTCAGCGCCTGCGGTGATCGTGCCGAGAGCGGCAGCACGCCAACGAATTCCGCTGCTGCCGGCTCGGGATCGGGTGCCGGTTGGGACGGCGCTTCCTCGATGAGGACGTGCGCATTGGTGCCGGAGAATCCGAAGGAGCTTGTTCCGGCGCGACGGGGTCGGCCGCCGGTCTGCCAGGGAATCGCCTTGTCCACCACCCGGACCGGCAGCGAAGCCCACGGAATGTTCGGCGATGGGTTCTCGAAGTGCAGGTTCTGCGGCAGAACTTCGTGCTGCAGCGACAACACCACCTTGATCAGGCCCGCGATGCCCGCTGCCGATTCGAGGTGGCCGACGTTGGTCTTCGCCGACCCGATCAGCAGCGGTCGGCTCGGGTCACGGCCGGCACCGTAGACGGCTGCGGCGGCCTGCACCTCGATCGGGTCTCCCAGGGAGGTGCCCGTGCCGTGCGCCTCGAGGTAGTCGACGTCGCGACCCTCGAGACCGGCACGAGCCAGCGTCATGGCGATAAGCCGTTGCTGGGCACCACCATTGGGCACCGTCAAACCGCTGGAAGCGCCGTCCTGATTGACCGCGCTGCCCCGGATGACCGCGCAAATCTGATCGCCGTCGCGCTGCGCATCGCCGAGTCGCTTGAGCACCAGAATCCCGCAGCCTTCACTGCGGGCGTAGCCGTTGGCGGCGGCGTCGAATGTCTTGCATCGGCCGTCGGCGGACAGCATCCTGGCGCGCGAGGTGGCAACAATGGACGCCGGGCTCACCAAGACGTTTACCCCACCGGCCAGCGCCATGTCACAGTCACCGGAATGCAAAGCCTGGCAGGCCTGATGGACGGCCACCAGCGACGCACTGCACGCGGTGTCCACCGCCATCGCCGGCCCCTCCAGCCCCAGCGCGAACGCGACCCGGCCCGCGATGACGTTGAGCGCAT
>NZ_JBYCLA010000414.1:0-3118 GCF_057473665.1 Mycobacterium sp. TH-M25 | reverse complement strand
ACTATTCCGGCCGCGGCCCTGGCGCTGACGGTGTTGTCGCTGCTGGTGTGGTCGCATTCCGGGCACCCGCTGTGGTGTGCGCCCGCTCTGGGCGTTCTTGGGATCGGACTGCTGGTGGGCAGCGCGATGGCCAGGAGCCGGTACAACAACCTCGATATGGCGGAAAGCCTTCTGGTCGGTGCCTTCTCGATGGTCGCCGGTGCGGTCGCGTTGGCGATTCCGCTGCCGCGCGGGGTCGGCGCCCTGGGCGCGCCTCAGCTCGCAGGGGGAGCACTGGCGGTCCTGCTGTTGACGCTCGCCACGCGAGGGGGTCCGCGCGGGCGGGCGGAGCTTGCGTCCTTTTTAGCCGTCACCGCGGCGGCGTCGACGGCTGCGGCAATCGCCTATGGATACGGTTGGCAGTACTGGGTTCCCGCGGGCTCGATCATGTTCGGATTGTTCGTCGTGACGAATGCGGCCAAACTCACCGTCGCTGTCGCGCGGATCGCCTTGCCGCCGATACCGGCGCCGGGGGAGACCGTGGGTAATGAGGAACTCCTCGACGCCGTTGAGGCACCCCACACCTCGGATGAAGAATCGGCGACGTGGCAGGCCATTATGGCGTCGGTACCCGACTCGGCGGCCCGGCTGACCGAACGGAGCAACCTGGCCCGGCAACTGTTGATCGGGTTCGTCGCCGCGGGCACGTTGGTGCTGGCAGTCGGTGCGGCCACGGTCGTGGTACGCGGGCATTTCTTCATGCACAGTCTGCTCGTTGCTCTGCTGGTCGCAACGGTGTGCGGATTCCGGTCCCGGCTGTACGCCGAACGGTGGTGCGCATGGGCGCTGTTGGCGGCGGCGGTCGCCATCCCGACCGGGGTGGCGGCGCGGGTGAGTCTCTGGTACCCCAACAGCGCGTGGGTGGTGCTGGCGATGTATTTGGCCGCCGGGGCGATTGCGATCGTGACGATCGGTGCGACGTCGGGGGTGCGGCGGATGTCGCCGGTGACCAAACGCATCTTGGAGATGATCGACGGGGTTGCGATCGCAGCCGTCATTCCCTTGCTGTTGTGGATCGCCGGTGTCTACGACTTGATCCGCAATCTCCGGCTGTGAGTAAGGAGGCCGACCGATGACACATGAGACGCTGAGAGTGGATCACGAAAAACTGGCGCAGGCCGGGGGCAAACTGGCCGAGCACGCCGAGAACATCCCCAAAGCGCCGGAGCCTTTCACCGTCTCGGGCAGCGATCCGCTCTCGGTAGCGATCGCGGCGCAGGTGGCCAAGATCGAAGAACCGATAGTCGGGCCATGACGCTGGACGACGCCGCCGACAAGGCGAAGACGTTCGCGGCCAACATCGTCAAGGCGGCCGGCCGTTACGCCGACACCGACGGGGATCTGGGAAACCGTTTTGGGCAGCAGCAATTCGGACCTAACGGCAGCCAGGGCCAATCCGGCGGCGGCATGGGCTCCGCGGGCTCCGCCATGGGCAGCATGGGCCAGATGGGCCAGATGATGCAGATGCCGATGCAGATGGCCGGACAGATGATGCAGGCGCCGATGCAGATGGCCGGCATGGTCGGCTCGCTTCCCCAGATGGTGATGCAGGGCGTGCAGAGCTTGGGCGGCATGGCGGGAATGGGCCACGGCAGCCAGCACGATCAGAGCGAAGCAAAGCCCGGCGATCCGCCAGCTGATCAGCCCGACAAAGACAACCAAGACAAGCCGGATAAGCCAACCGGGCCGCAGCACCACGCGGCCGGACCGCCGCGCGAACGCTTGGAGCCGACACCGGACCTGGGCCCTGGCGCGTCGGGCGGGCAGTCGAGTGCGCCCGCGGCTCCGGTAGCGCCGTCCGCGCCCGTTCGGCCGGTCACGCCCCGACCAGAAGTCGAGTTGTAGCGGCTGCTACTGCGCTGCGAGATCGACTATCTGGGGATTGCCCTTGGTTTGCTTCGTGGTGGTCACATCGCGGCATTGACCCTCAATCACGAGGCCTTGAGTCGAATCTGCGACGTTCTGGCCGTAGAAAATGGCGGTTACGCCGTTCTTCTCGAGCGCAGTGCCGTGGGTGTGGACGTCGTCGGAAGGGCTCGTCCAGCCGATGTCTTTCAGTCGCCGCACCATGTCGGCAATTTCTGCGTCCGACGCTTGCAGGCTCGCCGCCCTTGGGTAGCCGATCATCATTTTACCCTCGAAGGGCGGGTCACCCTGGTCGTTACACGACTCATGCCAGAACGCCGGCTCGATCGCCTGGAGTCCCAGCGCGTGGACTATTTCCTTTCCGGCGTCGATGACTTGTGCTTTGGACTGCTCGGGCGTCAGTGGATTCGACACACCGTGGTCTGTGATCATGCTCAGTGCTCCACATCCTGACAGAAGCGCGGCCGTGGCGATGGCGATCGCTATCGAGCGCACGTCTGGTGTATTCCGGTTCGGCATAACGGGTTCGGCTCGTTCTACTCGTGCTGGTGGGTGTGTCCGGATGTGCCTGGCCGGAACAATTCGGGATCGACGTCATCGCCAAGGACGTCGATGCGGTGCCGTGCGGTCATCCCATCATTCTGCAGGGCGTCTCCACGCCCGGACACGATGTCAGACATGCTGAACAGCGACTCGCTCTTGGCGTGGTAGTAGTAGCTGTGGTCACTGAGCGGGAATGTCAGTCCGGGCACCTCGGCCTTAAAGCGCGTGGACCCGTATCCGTCCATCGCGGGATCGTCGCCGAGTGACGCGGTGAAATCAGTTCCTGGCAGGTGGATTTGCGGGATCTGCCCGACTTGGGTGATCGGGTCGCTGGAGGCGGCGCCGACATAGAGGTGCCCACCTGGGTTGAGGTGAAAGTCGCCGGCGCCGTGGGCCAAGTCGGTGCCTGGGCATCCGACCAGGACCACGTCGTCGGCGTGCATCCCGTAGCCGGCGGCCGCATCGGCGACGGTCGTCGACCCGTAGGAATGGCCCAGCACCGTCATGTGCCCGCCGCCTCCTTCGTGGGTGGTGTTGAGCGCGTTGACATCAGAGGCCAGCAGCTGGCCGCCTTGGTGCGCCAAACCCGTCGTCCCGATCCGCGGATCCCACGGGGCATCGGGCGCGTCGTACCCCATCCAGGCCACCACCGAGGTAGGTCGGGACGGAT
>NZ_JBYCLA010000413.1:0-5197 GCF_057473665.1 Mycobacterium sp. TH-M25 | reverse complement strand
ACGAGGCACACCTGCTCGATAATCAACAGCTCGAATCGATCCGGCTGCTCACCAACCACGACATGGACTCCGGATCCCCGTTCGCGGTCGTGCTCATCGGCCAACCCAGCCTGCGCCACCGGCTCCGGCTGGGCGTGCTCGCCGCTTTAGATCAACGCATCGCCGTTCGCTACACCATCGCCGGGATGAGCGGCACCGACACCGCCGACTACATCGGCCATCACTGCAAAATCGCCGGGCGTTCTGACACCCTGTTCTCCGAGGACGCGATCGGGCTGATCCACAACGCCTCCCGCGGTCACCCGCGTGCGGTCAACAACCTGGCCCTACACGCGCTGACCGCCGCGTTCGCTGCCGCTCACGCCATCGTCGACGAGAAGGCCGCCCGTATCGCTATCGCCGAAACCGCCGCGGACTGAACCTAATTCGCGTCAAAACGACCAGGACCGCATCAACTCGACCGGCACCCCGTCACCACGCCCACCACGGCCCCGCTCACCACACCGAGCGGGGCCGTTCTCCTAACCCGATCGTCGTCAACCCCGACGACGCCATCGTCGTCATCGAAAGTGACGCGCAACAGCCGGACAACAGCGCTCTACCGTCCACTGCCATGCAACCCACTGTGTTCGAAGCCATGTTCGCCGAGCTGCGTGGCCTTCTGCTGGCTACCCACCAGCACTGCCGACCTGAACAGCACCGGGATTTTCGTTCGCGCGTAGCCCGTTTCGCGGTGTTACCGTCACCGGGCAGTTCCATGCAGGCACGGGAAACGCTGCGCTATGGGGCACGGACAATGCGCCAGATGCTGGATGCGATCGACGAGTGCCGACACGCTGCCGACGAAACAGACTGAGCCCCGAGACGGATTCGAACCGCCGACGTGCTGCTTACAAGGCAGCTGCTCTGGCCGGACTGAGCTATCGGGGCAAAGACACAAGGTCAGACATGTCGCTGCGGGTGTACATGCTGTTGTGCACGGTTCGGGCGGCTCAGCGCGTTTCGGGCCAATGAAACGTGAGGCGGGCCTCCCGTAACGCGCCCAGTTCCTCAGCGATGCGGTCGAGGGCTGATTCGCGATCAAGGATCGCGGCATCGATGTCGGCGGCGTTGGTCAGGTCGATTTCGAACAGGTAATCCATGGCTGGTCCAGTTCAGTTGGTACAGCCGTTGATGTGCGTCGTAATCCCGAACGCCGCTTCCAGTTTCGGCGCCCAGACCCGAGCTAGCCGGTTCAGTTCGGGGGCGTCCGGATCGAACAATGAATATGACAGCTGCAGGCTGACGTGCGGCCAGCTCAGGGTGTCGGTGGGGTCGGCGTAGACCGCGGTGACGGCATCGCCCATGTCGGCGGCTATCCGGCGGCACAGTGCCAACATCTGATCGTGGTCGTCGCGCGAGGGGGATCCGTTGCCGCACGTGCAGGTTCCGTATCGCAGGTGTGCGGATAGTTTGTGTGCCATCTCGATCGCGTTCCTTACCCCGGCGCCGCCGACATAGTTGTCTCTAAAATAGAGACTATGCGACAGAGGCGACAAATGCCACCAGAACGGTAAGACGATGCCCGAGGAGGATTCGAACCTCCACCATCCTGACTCAGAATCAGGCGTCCTGCCGGTTAGACCACCGGGCACTTGTGAGTCTCAGCCCGCCGGCCGCTGCCTCGCCAGGATTCGAACCTGGACACGGTGAACCAAAATCACCGGTGCTACCGGTTACACCACAAGGCATGGGTGGCCCTCGCGAAGATCGAACCCATACTCCCACAAGGGAACCGCGGTTTGAGCGCGGCGCGTCTGCCAGTTTCGCCAGAGGGCCTGGTTCAATACGCGGAGCCGGGTGCATACACGTTGACCACCATGAGATCGTGAGTCTGCGCTGCGCGCATAACTGTGACAGCGGCATCTACAGCGTCGTGAGGTGTGTCTGCTTCGACCTCGACCGTGACTTGTAGCTGGTATCTCATGCGGGTACGTCCTGACGCGACAGATCCGGGACTACCGGGATCGCGGTCCAAAAGTCTTCGACCGGAACTATCAGAGTGGTTCCTCCCGATGCTCCGATGCCGATGTCTCCACGCCGAAACCAGTAGCCGCACTTACCTGCTACGACGGCGCCCATAACCCCGAGCGGTCCTGGCGCCTGGTACTTCCAATACTCGCCCGCTGAGGGAACCTACCTGCGGACCCAGCCAATACGACTACAGCGCTGCGACACGCGGAGCAGTCTCGACCGTGGAGCGGACGACGGGCATCGAACCCGCGACATCGACCTTGGAAGGGTCGCGCTCTGCCAGCTGAGCTACATCCGCACGCGTCCCGGATTGTTGCGCCCGACGGGACCACTCGGTGGCTCGTGTGTAGCGGTGCCGGGCCCACGCACTTCCGGCCGATTTGCGTCCGGCCTTCCCGACGGCACGTCTGTCCGTGCGGTCCCACCGTGTCCGGTGGCCCTCCCAGCGCGACCCACCCGAAGGCGTCTTTCCCCGCACCGTGCCGGCCAGCGTTGGTGCCCGACCGGTGTTGGCCGGGTTGTCGTTTTGCGGCGGGATGCCGCAGTGTCGCCGTCTTGCGGGCGGGACACGATCGGTGCAATCGAGTTTTCATCGTTTTCCAGGTGGTGCGCCGCCAGGGTTTCGAACCCCGTACCCGCTGCTTAAGAGGCAGCTGCTCTACCGATTGAGCTAGCGGCGCGTTGCGCCCGCGGACGGGCCGGATTTTCAGGTACCGGCCCGTCCGCGAACGTGCCGGGTGCATGGCGGCACCCGGCGGCTGTCCCGCTCACCGGTCCGGGGGGCATACCCGCGCGTCTGGCTGACCGGTCAGTGACTCCCGTAGGAGCCCCGGTCGCCGAGGCGGCGCGCACACCTGTCCCGGTGGGGACAGCGCATCACACACTGTGAAGTTCTCAAGTTGCCGTGCGGGTGCGCGTCACCGCGACTCACGTGCCGAATCCGTTCCCGCTGAGCGGGTTTGCTTATCCGGCAGGTTGAATGGTGCATCCGAAATCAAGCGTTGTCCAGCACGTTGATTGTTGAAAAATGTTGCGGTGCAATGTGTTTAAGAAGCACCAAATGCAGAAACGTCAAGCGTCGTTTCTGCCAGGGGCAACGGAAAAGATGAGAGATTTATGAGATTGTTCTTCTGGCCCTTGCTTCCGGCTGGGGCACACGCCCGTTGAGAGGGCGGAAGGGTGACGAAGCTGCCGAAAGCACCCGGACTGGAACAAGCCACTGGTGAACTTGATCGTCCAGAACCCATCGATGGTGGGAGTGGCATTATCTGCGCACGGCGAAGCCTCCGGCGATGCTGTGCGCATCCCGGCTTCCGGCCGATAGTCGTGACGCAGTGCGGACATACTCGACACGGTAACACTTTTCACTGACAGCGCCGAGTAATTTCCGACAAGCTGTCGGTGAAAAGCGAGTGTTAGTTCTGCGCGCCACCAGTAGGTTTTGCCGCGCGGCGCCATGCCATGCCGCCGAATGCGCCTGATCCATGTGACGGGAACTAATGGTGTCGACGTCAGCGTCGATGATGCTGACCATGCCGATCGCTGCTCTACTAAAAAGCCTGTGGTTACGCAGATTTCGGAACTGACTCGACGGAACGGCAATTACGGGCCCCGCCGCCGAACGTGCGGGTCGTGACGTGGATACGCTGCCCGCCGCTGGAGACCAGCGCGACGTCCTGCGTTTTGAGCTGCATCGGCCACACCCCGAGCAGCGTGTCGGTCCGGCCAGCCGACGATCCCACCCGGCCGCAAGCTCGCGTACCCGCGTCATATCAGCCGTCCGCTGATAGGAGCTGTCGACGAACAGGCCGCCGACGTTGACGGCATCGATAAACGCTTCTCGCTCAACGTGTTCAACGCCTGAATCGGTCCTGATCCGGCGAAGATGGCGCGCTCGATGGCTTGGGACACCACATGGGGTGCCTGCTGAGGCAGCATGTGCCCGGCGCCGGGGACACACACGTGGACCGCCCCCGGAATCGACGCAGCCAGCTCGTCAGAATGCTCAGGCGGCGTCAACACGTCCCCGCTGCCGCTGACCACCACCGTGCGCGCGGTAACCGACCCCAACACTGCGGTGGCGTCGAAATCCCTGAGCCCGCCCACGAACCCGACCGCAGTCGCCACCGGGGTACTCGCCAGCGCCGACGCGATCACCTCAGCCAGCCTGGCGCGCTGCGCGGGCCCGCCGGCACGCCAGCGACCCACCGCCGCGCACAGCGGAGCACCCAGCACACGAACGGCCTGATCGGGTGAATACTCAACGACCCTGCACAGTCGAGCCAGGCCGGGGGTGCTCAGCAGCCGACCCAAGCCACGTTCAGTGAGCCGGCCAGCCGCGGCGCCGACCAGCACCAATCCCGCCGGATCCACCGGCCGCGCGGCACGCCGGAGATATTCCAGGGCCACCATCGCTCCCAGCGAATGCCCGATCAAGGTCAGCGATCCGGTGACCTTGAGCTCATCGAGGACGTAGGCCAAGTCGTCGGCGAGCCGATCGACCCGATACGTCGACGTCGGCGCGGACTGCGACCTGCCATGTCCGCGGTGGTCGTAGCCGATCGCCCGCACCGAGCCTTCGTGACGACGCTGCAACGAGTCGATGTGACGGGCCCACTCGGCCCTGGACAGACACCACCCGTGCAGGAAAACAGCGGTGTGCCTGGCGGATCGGTCACCGTAGTCGCTGCACGACAACCGCACACCATCGCCGGCGAGGACCTGGACATGCCGCCGCCTGCGCGCCGCGCCCTCCGGCCGGTCGCCGTCCGCGGCAACAGCCTCGCCGGGGGCGAATCCAATAGGCATGTGTGGCTCATTTCTCGGGGGAACCGCACTTAGGGGTTCTCTATATTAGAGAATAACAGGTGTGTCCGTGACCGAAAAGAACCTGCGCGAAACACCGCCTGTCACCCGCCGGCGGCGTGGCTCGGAACGCTCGACGGCGAAGGGGAGTCGTCGCGCATATGTTCCTGGGAGGTCACTTTCGCCCTTGAATCAAGTGTTTGCTGCGGTCGGTCTGGTGGGCGTTTTCGGTTGAGTCACGGTGACCTGGGGTTTTCCGGTCGCGGTTGCGGGTGAAACCGCTTGTGAGCTGGTGTTTCGGTGTGGTGTTCCGGTGGGTGGCGTGGCGATCTCCGCGTTCACCGTCCAGATAAGGTTGCCCTTATCTGTTGGGCTGGCG
>NZ_JBYCLA010000412.1:0-35073 GCF_057473665.1 Mycobacterium sp. TH-M25 | reverse complement strand
TCATCGGCCAACCCTCGCTGGCCAGCGCAGACAAAGGCCGCGCAGTCCTCGACCACCTGGCCAAAGCAGCCCAGCCCCTCATCGCCCTGCTCACCGGTGATCACCGACCCTCAACGCCGTGACGGCTCCCGCCGGGCTCCGCTGCGCTCCCTCCGCTTCCGTCCGCTGGCGCTCCCGTCCGCGCCGGTCGCTCCACGGCGCCCTGCGTCCACCGCCACGGACCCAATCCGCCCTACCGGCGTCCACCAGCAACAACGGGAGCCAGGCGCGAGGCCACGCAGCCGACCCTGGCACCCTGTGGCCAGCACACCAGGCGCGACGGACCGACCAAGCCACCGCCGACGAAGGAGCCGATGCCACCAACGGCCAGAACACACCGCTCAGCCGCCAACAGCTGACACAAAAAACCCGCCTGAACTGGGGTGTGAGAACTTTCTTCACTTATATTAAAGAACCACCGGCGTTTCCCCGGCAGGGTTCGGCAGGTGCGTCGGTAGGGTCCGCGCCCGAGCCGGTGCGGTCTGACTCGTTTCTTTACCGGCCACCAGCTGGTGTGCCTGCAATCGTCAGATCCGTCGACCGCTTCCGGTTCGGCGCGGAACCGCCCGCACGACGTGACCTCATAGGAGCGCGATCACACGTCCCGTAGCAGTGACGTCCCCGTGCCGGCGGCTCTGCCCTTCCACCCACCAATCCGGACATACGAAGGGCCGCAATGCCATCCACCACCACAACCGGGCAGCAGATCATCGTCGGTGTCGACACCCACAAGCAATTCCACGTCGGGCAAGCCGCCGACCAGCTGGGCCGCCCGGTGGGATGCCGCCGTATCCCCGCCAACACCGACGGATACCGCGAACTGCTGGCGTGGGCACAGTCGCTGGGACAGCTCAGGACGGTCGGCATCGAAGGGCCAGGCCACTAGGGACTTGACCCCGTGTGTTGGACACGCTTAATCCCAGGAATGTCCTGGGGGAAGCGAGATGATCCAACCCGATGGCAAGGAAGAATTACCCCGATGACTTCAAGCGCGATGCAGTCGCGCTCTACCGGGACACCGAGGGCGCGACGATCACCCAGATCGCTGCCGAGCTCGGTGTCAGCGAGGCCACGTTGTCGGCGTGGTGCAAGTCGGCCGGGGTGCCGATTCGGCACCGCCGCGGCGTCATAGTGGCCGAGCCCGCGCCCGGGGCGGAGAGCCCTGAGCAGGAACTGGTTCGGCTCCGCGCCGAGAACAAGGCACTACGCACCACCGAGGCTCGGCTATCCACCGAGCGTGACATTCTGCGTTCGGCGGCCAAGTATTTCGCCGGGGAGACGAACTGGTGAGCCGCTTCCAGTTCGTCGCCGACCACCTGCACGCCTTCGAGGTGAAGTGGCTCTGCGCAGTCGTCGAGGTCGCGCGTTCATCGTTCTACGCGTGGCTGGCCGGCGCCGATACCCGCGCCGCGAAGGCCGCTGCTGATGAGGCGCTGGCCGACCGTATCCGCGTGGTGCACGACGAGGACAACACCTACGGGGCGCCGCGGATCACCGCCGAGCTCAACGACGGTGTGCCCGACGATGAGCGGGTTAACCACAAGCGGGTCGCGCGGGTGATGCGCGGTGCCGAGATCGTTGGCTACCGGCGAAAACGCCGCGTCAAGACCACCGTGCCGGATCCGGCCAGCCAGAAGGTGCCCGATTTGCTGAAGCGGGACTTCACGGCGCCGGTGATCAACGTCAAGTACGTCGGCGACATCACCTACCTGCCGTTGGCCACCGGCGCCAACCTGTACCTGGCCACGGTGATCGACTGTTGCTCACGGCGGGTGACAGGATGGGCGATCGCCAATCACATGCGCACCGAACTGGTCGAAGACGCACTGCAGGCCGCGGCCGCGTTGCGGGGCACCTTGGCCGGGTCGGTGTTCCACTCGGATCACGGAAGTCAGTACACATCAAGGGATTTCGCTACAATCTGTCGCGAGTTGGAGGTTACCCAGTCGATGGGTGGGGTGGGGTTCTGCCGACAACGCGCTCGCCGAATCGTTTCACGCCACCCTCAAACGCGAAGTCCTCCAGGACCGCGCCTGCTGGCCGGACGCGGCGAGCTGCCGCCGGGAGGTCTTCCGATGGCTGGCCCGCTACAACACCAAACGACGACACTCCCGCTGCCGCCATTCCAGCCCCGCCACCTACGAAAGGACCCTGACACCCACTACGCTGCCCGAAGCCGCCTAACCACAAATCCCGTGTCCACTACATGGGGGCAAGGCCCCTACGGCGCCGGCCTGGCCCGGTACCTGCGAGCCCAAGGCATCGAGGTGACCGAGGTCGGACGTCCCAAGCGACAGCGCCGCGCCCGGTACGGCAAATCCGATGACGCCGACGCGGCGGGCGCCGCCGCCATGGTGCTGGCCGGTGAAGACCTCGGTGTGCCCAAGGCCGCCGACGGACCTGCCGAGATGGTGCGCGTGCTGCGGGTGGCTCGCACCAGCGTCGTGCGGGCCCGCGCGAAAGCGGTGACTGCCCTCAAATCTCTGATCGTCACCGCACCCGACGAGCTACGCGAGCAGCTGGCAGATCTGCACAAAAGCGATTTGCTCTACGCCTGCCGGATCCTCACCGTACCCGAAATGCCATCCACCCCAATCGATGCCGTCAAGATCGCCATCAAATCGTTGGCCGTGCGCTGCCGAGAACTCGACGCCGAAACCGAACGGCTGGGCCGCCAGATCGACACCATCACCGCCGCCGCAGCGCCCAAACTTCGTGCGGTCTACGGGGTCGGCCCAGATACCGCCGCAACCCTGCTCACGGCGATCGGCGACAACGCGCAGCGGATCCGCACCGACGCCGCGTTCGCCAAACTCTGCGGCGTCAGCCCTATCGAGGCATCCAGCGGCAAAACCGTCCGGCACCGGCTCAACCGGGGAGGCAACCGCGACGCCAACCGTGCCCTGCACGTCATCCTCGTCGTCCGACTACGCCGCCACCAGCCCACCCGCGACTACCTGGCCCGACGCCTGGCCGACGGCAAAACCAAAAACGAGGCCATGCGCTGCCTCAAGCGCTACATCGCCCGCGAAATCTTCCACGCCCTCCAACCACCCGAACGACCCACGAAAATCGTTGCAGGAACATAGGAGCATCTGCTATCAAGCCCCTACCTCGCCAGCAAGAACGGTTACCAAGACTCCGCCCTGCCGACCGGCCACACCGCCGGTGCACCCGAGGACGCTCTCGACACCGCCTGCGGCCTCTACCTTGCCGACCCAACCGCCTGGACCTGACCCCCGACGAATTTACGAGCGAGACCACTTAGGCTCCACCGTATTCCGGGCGCAGCGAACCGGCCAGCGAGGACAGCGGCACCCGCAGCGACACCGTTCCGCCGTCCATCGACCACACGTAACGGTCTGGTGGACTTGGTTTTTCCCGCAGCATCGGTGCATCGGGCATGTAGAGAATCAGCTGGTCTTGGGCTAGCCCGAAGGCACGGTAGTCGCCGCTGTAGCCGGTGCCGGTGGGTCCGGGGGCAAACTCCTGGGCGGTGAAGGGGTAGGTGTTGGGGGCGTGCGCGGGTGCGGCTGCGTTCAAGGCATCGGTGAGCTCCGGTGCGGTGGCCGCCTCGATCGCCTGGTTTGGATCGACACCCGGCTTGAACAAGTCGGCGGGGATCAGCCGGCGCCCCTTGGCCATATCGAAGACGAATGACCGGTAGGCGTTATTGGCCTGGATCCCGAACGGTTCGAAGTCTTCGTGCACGATCAGCGACTGCACCGCACCCGGCCCGGAGTACAGCTGATAGTCGGCAGATGCGCTGCTGTCGCGCGGCGTCTCGGCTCCGGTTGTGCGCCAGCCGTCGATCAGCCGGTGGTAATAGTTGCGCACGGCCGGGCCGGCGGTGGGGTTGTCGAGCATCGGCTCCGGCAGCGCGAGCGAGATGAACATTTCCGCCTTGCGCTGCGAGGTGACCAAAGTTGTGCAGTGTCCGCCGTCCCAGGTCGCGTTGAGTTCGGCGCAGAATTGGGCGGCGGAAGCTTTCGCCGTGGGCGCTGTGATTAATGTCGCCGCGACCCCCGCCGTCGCCAGGCTTGCCACCCACTTCATGCTTCTACCGTTGCTCTGCCGGTAGCACGACCTTGCTGGCGAGCCAGCGACCATTCACGTTCTCCATCGTGATCGTGACGGCGGTGACGTCGGTGTGCGGGTCGGGGTTGTCTGAGTTGGTTATCGACTGTTTGACGAACAGCAGAACCTCGACCTTATTGGTGGTAGCGGACTTCACCGCGGAATCGACGACACTGCCCTTTGTGGCGACCTTGTTGTCGATCAGCATCTTGCGGAGCCGCGAACTGGCTTTGGTGTAGGTGTCCTTGAAGTCCCCGGTCGCGCCGCCCAGAATGTCGGTGAAGTTCTGGTCGACCGCGTTGGGGTCGGTGCTGGTGAGCGTGACGGCGAATTTCTTTGCCGCATCCAGCGCTTGTGCGGCGGCGACATCCTTCTGGTGCTGCTGAAATAGCAGCCAGCCTTCGTAGCCGGCGCCGGCAACAACGGCGGCGACCGCCACGGCAGCGGCCCAGCGCATCGCCGGCCTGAGCCGCCGGCGCAAGGGCCGGTTACGCGTGTTGTCATCGATCGCAGCGTCTTTCGCTTCATCGTCGGAGCCGGACTCGGCGGGCTGCTCGTCGTCCTTTGATGTGCAAATAGCAGCCACGGTGATCTCGTCAACAAATCTCATGTCCATACTCCCGCGCTACAGGATTTCGACTTTGCTTGCCAGCCAACGGTTGTTGATCAGCTCCATGGTCATTTGCACCCTGTTGCGGTCGATGCGCGGGCTGGGATTGACGGCGTTGGTGATCGATTGGTCGACGAACAGCAGCACCTCGACCTTTTTCGTCGTCGCTGATTTGACCGCGGCGTCGATCACGATGCCCTTGCCCGTCGCTTTGTTGTCGATCAGGACTTGACGGAGTTGCGCCGATCCCTGGCCGAATTCGTCCTTGAATTCGCCGGTCGCGCCCTCGAGGGCCTGCCGATAATTCTTGTCGATGTCCTTGGAGTCGAGGGTGGTCAATGCGACGGCGTAGTGGCGCGCGGCGTCCAAGGCCGCCTGACCGGCCGCGGCGGTGTCGTCGAGTTGTTTGAGTCGCCAGCCGAAATACGCCGACGATCCCAGGGCGGCGAGAAAAACGATGCCGGCCAGCGCAACAACCAGCCGGCGCCGCCAGCGCCGCGGCGAGCGCGCGTCGGCGCCCGGCTCGGCGGCTTCTTGGGTGGTCTCGTCGTCGGATTCACTCTGGGGCGCAGCGGCATCCTCTGGCGACATGCTGGCGGCGATTTCGGATTCCGGCGGCAGTGCCGTCTCCGTCTCGGCAGGCTCGTCGAGCTCGTCGAGTTGGTCGAAGACGTCTTTGGTCGGTGTTCGCTTAGACACTGTGGCTCCAGGGTCGCTAGTTCGGTATCCAGGTGGGTAGCGGGGGGCCCGCGTAGGTGGTGGGCAAGGTGTACGGCGGGTACACCGGGGTGGCGTCGGTTTGCGCCAGCGGGTCGAATCCTGGTGGCGGGCCGGCGGTGTCGTCACCGGGCGGTCGGGGCGCGTTGCGCGCCCCGCGGATCAGCACCGAGGGGTCGGGGTTGTCGCAGTAGGTGTAGCGGTACGGTTCGGGGAAGTCCGCCTGTGAGGGTGCGCGGCGCGGGAGGTCGTAATCGCAGCGGTACTTCGGGTACGCCTCCCCGATGGCCCACAGGCCGCCGTCGTGAAAAATACTGGATAAGCGGTCGATCAGGGAGTCGTGGTCGGGACGCCACAGATCCTGCAGCGCCGGTATCCGCAGATACAGCAACTGGGAGACCGTGGTCAGATTCCCCAGCAACGCCACGATGTTCTCACGATTGTCGGCCAGCAGGTTGTCGACATCGGCAAGCTGGCCGCTGCCGTTGTCGATCAACGTGCGGAACCCGCCGTCCATCTTGTTGACGCCTCGCAGAACTCCTTGCAGGTCAACCGAAGTCCGGCGCAGACCCGGCGTGACCTCATCGAGGGTGGTGAACACGACCCGGGTGTTGCGCAACATGCTGACGGTCTGCGGCAGCACGCCGTCCAGGGTGGACGACAGGAAGATTGCGCCGTCGAAAATCGCCGCCAGCTTCTGCGGTCCTTGGGGTGAGACGCGCAACTCGCCGAACAGGTCGGCCAGCTTCTTCGGGTCCACCTGAGCCAGCGCGCCGTGGCTGTCGTCGATGATCTGCGGCAGCGACACCGGGATCGTGGTTTGGTGCTCGCCGATCACCGTGCCGTCGGTCAAATACGGTCCGCCGCCGTGCTGTGGTCGGAAGTCCAGGTATTGCTCGCCGACCGCCGACAGACCCGAGACCCGAACGGCGCTGTCCCGCGGGATCCGCGCATTGGCGTTGATCGCCGCGACCGCCTCCACCCCGTTGCCGGTGAGGTTGACCGCGGTGACGCGGCCGATCGGGATTCCGCGCAGCGTGACGTCCTGATTGGCCAACAGCCCGCCCGACTCGGGCAACAGCACCCGCACCGCGATCATCGTGCGCGCCGGGTTAATCCCCAGGCCTCCGATCGTGACGTAGGCGAGCGCCACGAGGAGGGTGACGGCCAAGCCGATGACCGATAGCAGGATGCGGCGTTTGGCCGCCGCCCGGACCAGGTCGACGACCAGCCGGGCGGCGGATTCCAGCGGGTTGGGTGAGGCGGTCATTGCGGTACCGCCGGGTTCCATCGCTCTGACCCATAAATTTTGTCCAGCAACAGGTTCCACTCATATCGCAGGCTGCCGACCATCAGATGCCAGTCGGTTCCGTCCGGCCAGTGCAACCCCGGATCGCCGGGGTAGTTCAGGCCGGGCCACGGGCCCCCGGTGAGCTTCGCAACGTTGTCGATGGAGTGTGCCGCCGTAGAGTTGGTGAGGTGCATAATGATCCCGACCAGCCGGTTGAACGCGAAGAGCGATAAGTTCGGGTCGACCGAGATGTCATTGAACACCGCGGCCAGGCGGTTGAGGTCGGCGACCGTGCTGCGGGTGTCAGTGCCCTTGATGGAGGGGAACCGGGAGAGCTGGCGGGTGATGCGTGCCGCACCGTCGGCCAGATCGGCCAGCCGGGTGGTGTTGTCGGCGATCACTGCCATCGCCGGAGCGGCGGCCGTGAGCGACTCGTCGAGGGTGGTCTTGCGGGCCGACATTGTGGCCGCCAATTCGGACGTGCGGTGCAGCGCGGCATCCAGCTGTGCCGACCGTGCGGTCATCTTCGACAGCAGCTCCCTGCTCTGGTGCAGCAGGATGTCGACCTTTTCGCCGCGCCCGCCCACGGCCTGCCCGGCTCCGTTGAGGATGGAAACCAGGTGGCGTGCCGCGCCCCCGTTGACCAGTAACGCCAACGAGTCGAGCAGTTCTTCGACAGTGGGGGCCGCGGCGGTGGATTTCAGACCGATCGTGTCGCCGTTGTGCAGCAGCGGCGTGTCCGTGGGCTGGTCCGGACCGGGTGTGATCGCCACGAATACATCACCCAGCGGGGTGGCCGACCGCAGTTCGGCGGTGGCACCGACGTGCAGCGGCACATCGGCACGGATCCGCATGTTGACCCGCGCGGTGAAGTCCTTGGCCTGGATCGACTCGACTTCGCCGACATCGGCGCCGTACAACTTGACCTTGGCCTTGGCCGGCAGATTCAGCGCGTTAGCAAAAACTGCTGTCAGCGCATAACTTTGGCCGCCGGCAACCGGCGCCGGCAGCGGCAGGCGGTCCAGGCCGACGGCACAGCCGGCCACGAGCGTGGCCATCACGACGGTCAGGGCACACCGAGACCCGCGGCGGGCCGCGCCTAGGTACCTCATGGGGTACCACTGATCCCATTGCCCATCAGGTCGAGCATTTCGCCCAGCCCGAAATCCGGCCCGTAGTCCTTCAGCGTTCCGGTAGCGCAGCCAAGTTGTTTGAGTCCCATCAGGGTGCAGACTTCCTTGCCGAATTGACTGTTGAAGAGCACCTTGTCGATCAGCCCGTGTACCCGGACGCTGCCGGCGACCGGGTCGATGACGTTGTAGATGTTGTCCACCGTCATCGGCGCAACGTCGAGGGTCTCCTCCAGTTCCCGCCGGTAATCGGTCAGGGTCGTGGTGATGGCGCGGGTGCCGGCGAAGGTGCCCTTCAGCGCGTCGCGGTTGTGCTCCAGGAGCCGGGCCACTTCGGCGAGAATCTGGTTGGCCTTCGCGCCGGTGTCACCCGAGCCGAGGTCTTCGTCGGCGAGGATGTCGGCCAGCTGGTGCAGGTTGGAGCCGAATGCACGGATCGCGGCGTCGTTGTCGGCGGCCGCCTGGGTCAACTCGGCGACGCTGGTGATGATCGCCTGGATGTTGTTTTTGCTGCGGGCACCCTTGTCGGCGCCGACGCGCAGCGCCGCGGACAGCTTGTCGAAGGTGGCTTTGAGCTGGGGCCCGTTGCCGGAGGTGATTTGGGCGCCGAGGTTAACCAGATCCCCCAATGGTCCGTGCCCGGTGGAGTCGCCGTGCAGCGCCTTGCCCAGCTTGTCCATCATCGCCAATGTCCGGTCGAATTCCACCGGGGTGCGGGTGCGCCCCAGACCCAGCACGTCGCCGTTTTTCAGCTTGGCTCCGCCGCGGTACGGGGGTGTGAGCTCGACGACCCGGTCGGTCAGAATCGAGTTCGACACCGTCACCGCCTGCGCGTCGGCCGGAATGGCCACGCTCTTGTCGATGGCGAGTTTGACTTCGACGTAGCTGTCCTTGGCTTCGATGCTGGTCACCGTGCCGACCGGCATGCCCAGCACCGACACCCCGTTGCCCACATACAACCCAACGGCGTCCTCGAATTCGGCGGTGACGGTGATCTGCCCCTCGGCCAGGCGAGGAATCACCACGATCCCCGCGACCGTCAGGACCACGGCGGCGACCGCTGCGGTGAGAATCACTTTGGCGCGTCGGCTCATTCGCAGTCCTTGAAATATTCGACCAGGTTGAACTGCTTGGCCCGCCCACTGAGCGCGCACATCCACGAGTCGACAAACGGGCCGGCTGGCAGGGTGACGTCGACGGCGTTGCCGCTGCCGGTCATGTTGGCGAAGTTGCGCACCACAATCGGCATCGACTGCAAGATGTTGCGCAGCAACGCGTCGTGGTCGGTCATCATCGCGGTGAACTCCTGCGTATTGGCGAGCAACTGGTTGATGGCCGGCTCGTCGCCCACGATCGTCTTGGTCCTTTCGACCAGCGTGGTGGCGCTGGCGAAGAGCCGTCGCACCGCCGCGCGCCGGGTGGCGATCTCACCCAGCAGGTCACGGCCCTGCAGCACCAGCGCCCCGAGGTCGGCCTTCTGGTCTCGCAGCGTCCTGGTCAAGGTGTCGGCGTTGGACAGCAGCGTGCCGAGCTGACCGCGCCGATCGGCGATGATGCTGGCCAGCGATTGCAGGTTGTCCAGTGCTTGCGGCAGGGCGTCGGGCAGTCCCTGCAGATTCGCGTTCAGCACTTTCACCGAGTCGACGATGCGCTGGGCGTCGACGGCTTCGAAGGTGCTGGTCGCACCGGCAAGGGTCTTTTGCAGGTCGTAGGGAACCTCGGTGTTGCCCAACGGGATCGTGTTGTGGTCGAGCCCGCCAGTGCCGGCCGGTGACACCTCCAGGTAGCGCGACCCCAAAATCGTGGTCAATTTAATGGCCGCCCGGGTGTCGGCACCCAGATGCACGTCGTTGCGCACATTGAACGCGACCACCACATGGTCGCCGGCCAGTTTCACGCCGTCGACGGTGCCGACCTGGATACCGGCGATGGTGACCTGGTTGCCCTTCTTGATCTGGGCGGCCTGCGCGAACTCGCCCTGATAGCCGGTCTTGCCCAGGCCCAGGCCGCCGTACAACACCACGGCGGCCAGCAGTGCGGCGACGACCACCAGCCCGATCGTCCCGAGCCAGACCTTGTTGTAGGACTCGAGGGGGCGCTTGAACCGATTGAACATGGCTACCTGCATATCGCGCTGTGTTTGATCTTGTTGAGGTAACCGGGGGTGACGTAGTCACCCGGGGTTGCCGAGGCGACGAAGGCCCGGAACCAGTGGAACAGGCCGCGCCACAGGCCGAAGTCGACGTCGCACGCGTATACGTCGGCGTAGGCGCCTTCCTGGGTGACCCGGGCGAGACCCTTGATCACAAAGGGGAGGTTGGCTGCCATGTAGGCGAACCGCTGTCGACCCTGGTGCAGACCGTAGTCGAGGAAACCGGGTTGGCGGCCGATGAACTGTTGCGCGTCGGGCGTGATGTTGTTGACGATGGCCGCCAACCGCGCTGTCGTCGAATTGATCGACCCGACCGATGCAACCAGCTCGGCCCGGCGGCCCGCCAGTTCCGACATCACCCCACGGGTCTGGCGAATCATGGTCTGCAAGTTGGTGTTCTGCGTGGCCAGAGTGCCCATAAGGTCATTGAGGTTGTTGATCAGGTCGCCAAGAACCTGGTCGGGGCCGGCCAGGGTTTCCGCCAACGCCGACGCCTGGGTCGTCAACGCCAGGACTGAACCCGAATCCCCTTGAAACGCTTGGATAATGGCATTGGTCAGGTTGTCCACCTGCTTCGGGTCCAATTCGGTGAATAGCGGCTCAAACCCGTTGAGCATGTAGGAGATGTCAAACGACGGGGTGGTGTGTTCTTCGGGTATCTGACCGTGGTTGGGTAACAGTCGTTTGTCGACGGCCGGCCCTGGCGCGAGCCCCAGGTAGCGCTGTCCGATGATGTTCTGGTAGGTCACCGATGCGACGGTGTTGGTGTAGAGCGGCTGGCCGCGTTGCACCCGGAAGGTGACCTTGGCCAGTGTGCCTTCCAGGTCGATTTTGTCCACCCGGCCGACCCGGACCCCGGCCACCCGGACGTCATCGCCGGGCGCCATGCCGGACACATCAGTAAACACCGCCGAATACGTGTTCGTCGGGCCCGCGACATCGCGCTGCAACGTGGCGAACACCATCCACGTCACGGTCACCGCAAAGGCCATGAAAATGGCCAAACCGATCAATGTCGTGCGATAGCCGCTCACCGGTGACCTCCGGGATCCGGCGTGATGTGCACGGTCGCGCCGCGCGCCAACGGACCCAGCAGCAACTCGGTGGCCGCGGTGGCCGGCCCGCCCACAATGCGGCCGAGCTGTTCTTTCTCCTGCCGGCTGCCGACCGGCCCGACGTTGCCGCCGATGACCGCCGACTGCGGCTGCATGACGGCCGGCGGGGGAGCCGGTGCCGGGGGTCGGTCGGGCAGCTGTGCGGCACCGGGCGGCAGCGGCGGCACCACCCACGGCGGGGGAGGAGGCGCGGGAGGGCCTTGCGGATAGTCCGGCATCGAGTTGCGCGGTGGAGCCAGGTTGGGGCGATTCTCGGAGAGCCCCGGCGTGGGCGCAAAACCCTTAGATCCCAAGGCCGGCAACAGATCTGGGGCAGTCGGTGTTTCGGGTGCCGTTGTGCAACTCGGGGCCTCGAGCGCACCGTAGCGGGGGCAGTCGGCGCGAACATAGGTCCGGCTCGGGTTAAACGAGATAACCGCCTTGATGTAGCCGAGATTGGTGTTGGGATCCCACGCCTCGTCGTAGATCTTGTTGGCCAGTACTTGCATGCGGGTGGAGATGCCGTGGAACTCGCCGGCGTGGTCGCCGAGCACGCCCAGCGCCGGGGCCAGCTCGGTGCTGATGACAATCATCCGGTCGGTTTGGTGATCGAATGCGTCACCCAGGGTCCCTATTGTGCTGAGCCCGCCGGACAGGAAATTGGTCAATTGCCAACGCTTTTCGGCGAAGGTCCGCATCGGACGGACCGAGGCATCCAGCGCGTCGAACAGCTCCGGGGAGGTGCTGCGCAAGCCGCCGGCGGCGGCGCTGAGCGCAGAGAGCGTGGACGGGCCGGCGCCGTCGGCGCTGACCACCGTATTCAGCTGCGCCAGAATCTCATTCAGTTGGTGTCCGGCGTCGGTGAGTTGCTGGCCGCGGCCATGAGTGGCCTCGCCCAAGGCGGCCAGCACCCCGATGCTGGTGTCGTTGGGCTTGCGCGCCACGGCGGCCAGCACCTCGCGCAGCTTAGCCAACACGTTCTGGAACAACACCGTTGGCAGGGTTTTGTCTTCAAGGATGATCGAGCCGGGACGAAGCGGCCCTGAGCCTTTCCCGTTGTCCACCAGCTGCACCGCCGACACGGCGAACAGGTTCTCCGGGACCACCCGCGCGGTCACCGTGTTGGGGATACCGGCGGCGTAGCTCGGCTTGAGGTCGACGTGGACGAGGTTGGGCCGCCCGTATCGGGACGGGGTGACATCAGAAACCGACCCCACCAGGACGCCGCGGAACTTCACGTCCGAGCGGGCCGGCAAGCCGTCTCCGATGTTGACCAGCTCAAGGTCGACCCGCACAAGATTGTCGAATTTGCCTTGGTATTTGGCGACCATCGAGGTCGCGGTCAGGGCCGCGACCACCAGGAAGCACACACCCACCACAAGCAGCAGACGCTTGGACGGACCGCGGGGATCGGTGTCGAAGGAGTTTGGCATCGCTACCCGCCGAACCTTGCCCCGGATTCCACGCCCCACAGCGCCATGGTCAGCAGCATGTTGACGATCATCACGACGGTGAGGCTCGACCGCATCGCCCGCCCCGCGGCCACCCCCACACCGGCCGGGCCGCCGCTGGCAAAGTAGCCGTAGTAGCTCTGCAGTGTCGAGGCGATGAACACGAAGACCACCGCTTTGATCGTCGCGAACACAACGTCGCGTCCGCTGATACCCAACGAGAAGTAGTGCTGATACGACCCGGCGGACTGGCCGGCGAATGAACTGGCGAGCTGGGTGGCCAAGTACGCCAGCCCGAGGGTCGTCAAAAACAACGGAATAATGGCGATGACCGATGCCACCACCCGGGTGGTGACCAGGAACGCGACTGAGTTGATGCCAAGCACCTCGGTCGCGTCGATTTCCTCGTTGATCCGCATCGCCCCCAGCTGCGCGGTAAACCGGCATCCGGCCTGGGCGATGAACGCCATCGCGATCATGATCGGCGCCAGCTCGCGGGTCGTGGCGAATGACGAGACAAGGCCCATCGCCGGACCCAGGCCCAGCAGGTTCAGCGCGTTATATCCCTCGACGGCGACCAGCGTGCCCGCAGTCAGTCCCAGCACCGCCGCCACGTTGACCGTGCCCCCGCCGACCACGATCGACCCGTTACCCCAGGAGATATCCGTCAGGAGCCGCAACATTTCCCGCCGGTAGTACCGGAACATGGTCGGCACCGAGACGACGATCCGGCCAAAGAAATGGACCACGTGGCCGGCTTTGGCCACCGTACGGTTCGCCGCACCCGCTGCCTGGATAACCGGGCGGACACAGCGGATCTGATATGTCGTCGGGACGGCCATGGTCAGATGGTCGTTCGGGGGAAGACGATGACGTAAAGCTGGGTGAGCACCACGTTGACGATCATCAGCAGCAGCACCGACTCGACTACCGCCGCGTTCACTGAGTTCGCCACTCCGGCTGGCCCCCCGCGGGTGTCCAGGCCCTTGTGGCAGCTGATGGTTGTCACGATCGCCCCATAGATGACAGCTTTGACCAGCGCCAGCACAAAGTCCCCGATGGTGGCGAAGGAGGAGAAGGTGGCGATGAACGAGCCCGGTGTGCCGTTTTGCACGTAGACGTTGAACAGGTAGCTCGCGATGTATCCGACAAAACAAGTCACCCCGGTCAACGCAATCGCGATCAGGATCAGCGCCGCGAGCCGGGGAACTACCAGGCGCCGAACCGGCGAAACTCCCATCACCTCCATCGCCGCGATTTCTTCTCGCATCGTCCGCGAACCCAAGTCTGCGCACACCGCCGAGCCCACTGCCGCCGCCAGCAGCAGCGCCGCCACCAGTGGAGCCCCTTGGCGGATCACCACCAGCCCGGTCGCCGCCCCCGACAGCGACGTGGCGCCGACTTGCGCGGCCAACAAGCTGAACTGGATCGACAGCACGACGCTGATCGGGATGGTCACCAAAACCGTTGGCAGAAAGGCTGTTCCCGCCATGAATGCAGCCTGCTCAACGAACTCCCCGACGATGAAGCGGCCGGTGAGCACATCAAAAGCCAGATACTGGACAGCCCGGACACCCAGCATCACCTGTCCGCCGACTGTGCTCAGCGACATCAACGGGTGAGTCCGCAGATACCGGCGAACCCAGTCGGCGATCTCCCCAATGGCCGATCGCTCGGCTAGCCGTCCCCGCTCAGCGACGCCTGTCAATAAATCCCCTCCATATCCGTGCGTTCTGATGAACGCACCGGGTTCAGTTAGTGTCACGGTCCTCCCGACCGACAGCGGAAACGAGAATCCGATGCAGACGACGACAGGTGGCGAGACGATGTTAGAAAACTGTTGTAGAAGTCGTCGGCGGTTTCTCCGCGGCGCCAACGTATTCGCCCAGGTATCCTCCACCCAGCCAGCGCCGTGGCTTCGTGTGTTGAAACTTCGCCGCGGAGAGATCGCGCACGCGCAGCGCGCGCGCGAGAGCAATCGGGTTGAACGGGGTTTGGTACTCCAAGCCCACGATGGCGGGGGATCCGGGCTCGTCGTTCTTGGGCACCAGCGTAAAGCCGACGTCTTCGAGCAGCGCAGATATTTCGGCCGGTCGTGGGAAACGACGGAAGTCGTGAATGGACTTGTACAACCCGGACACATACAGCGGTCCGACGGTGACGAAGGAGACCCAGGTGTAGAAGTTGCGGTCGGGGGCCACGTAGAACACCCGTCCGCCGGGTTTGAGGGCGCGATAAGCGCTTTCAAGGACAGCGCGATGCTCCGTGCAGTGGTCGAAGATGCCATGCAGGTACACCGCGTCGAACTCGTCTTCGCCAAGCACATCGTGGTCACGGATGTCGCCGACATGCATCTGCACGTTCGGGTTGTCGGCGAAGCGCCGCCGGCCGGCGCGAATCGCCTTGTAGTCGACGTCAAAGCCGTGGACCTCCCAGTCGCGTAATTCTGGGTGCTGGTCCGCCAAACCCTGGATCAATATGCCGCGGCCACAGCCGCCGACCGCTAGGCGACCGCGCCCCGCGCTGGGCTCTAGGGGCAGGTAGGCCGCGAGGAAGTCCCACGCGGAGTAGTCGATCTTGCTGACCACTTCCTCGCTGAACGCCCACTGCGCGCTGGTGTTGGCTTGGGAGAAGTAGCGCACACCGCGTTCGATGGTCCCGTTGCTGGCCCAGGTGAGGAGCCTGTCCAGCCGGGAGTAGCGGTACTCGGGCTCGCCTTCGGCCTCGTTACGCCGTTCCCGCCCTAAGAAATCGAAGAATGTCTGCTCCTCGGCGTCGATCGGCGCTGTCCACGACGTCGCTTTGCCGAGGGCTCGCTCCTGAACCCACGAGTCGACCACCTTGCTGTATACGTCGGTCTCGAAGAGCATGAGCTGGTGACCGCCGCTGGGCATCACAAACAGATCCTTCGGCCCGCCGATCCGCTCGAAACAAGCCCGGACGTGCTCGGGTTTGACGATCTCGTCGTTCGCGCCGCAGGCGATGAGGATGGGTGTGGTGTTCGCAGCGGCGGGCCGGGGTGGACGATAGGTGAAGACGGTTCGATAGCTGGAGAGGCCATAGGACCAGACGTAGTACGGGTCGGCCAATTTCTTCGGCAGCATATCGGGGTCTTCTTGATACGCGGCCTTGAGCCGCCTGACCGACCGGTGCAGCGGGATGCGGATGCGGTCGCCGAACTTCTCGGCGATCCAGGCCGCTGTCTTCGATCGCAGCAGCCGGATCGCGGGCTCCATCTGGATCTCATCGTTGAGCAGGATGTTCATGCACACCGCGCCCACGATCCCCGGGCAACGCTCGATCGCGTGAAACGCGACCTCGCCGCCTTGGCTTGCGCCGTGCAGCACGACTGGGATCCCGGTCGCGACCGCTTTCTCGACTACCAGACGGGTATCCTCGAGGAAGTCCTCGAAGGTGAAGACGCCGCGGGGGCCTGGAGTGCGGCCATGGCCGGTGAGGTCGAAGGACCAGACCGTCACCGGGTAGTTCCGCCGGTAGTATTCGGCGAAATCGTGGTAGACCTCGCTATGTCCCGCGGTGCCGTGCACGAGCACGAGCAGGTATTCCGCCTGTGGATGCTCATAGCGGCGCAAGAAGAGGGGTTTGCCGGCGCTGCCGGGCACGCTGTCTTGCGCCATGGGCTCGAGCGCTACGTCATACTGGGTGGTCATGGTCGCTCCGTTCCTGGGGTGGGAGGTGCTGGATCTGGTTCGGTCAGCGTGGTGATCAAGAGCTGGGCCAGGGTGACGAAGTCTTGCCGGTAAGCGGCTTCGTCGGTCTCGAAGGGGCGGCGCATCGCCAGTCCGAGCAGCACGGTCTCGAAGAGTTGGGCGGAGTGTTCGGCCCGCGCCGAGGAGAGTTCCGGGATCATCGCGTTCAGCAAGTCGACGAGACGGCTCCGTTGGGCGTCGCGGTAATCGAGGTACGCCGCGCGCAGCGAGCTGTTGTGGTTGGCCGCCGCGGCGAACTCGACCATGAAGGTGACCACGCGGAGATTGTTGAGGAACAGCGAGTACAGCAGCTCCATCGCTCCCGTCAGGCGCGCCTCGATAGAACTCGACCACGCGATGTTGCGCTCGGTCTCGCCGAACATGGTGGTCGCCATCTCGCTGATCGCGGTGCGGAAGAGCCGTTCCTTGGTATCGAAGTGGTGGTGCAGCAGCGGTTGTGAGACGCCGGCGCGGGCGGCGATCTGTTTCATGGAGGACTTCTCATAGCCGAGTTCGCAGAAGCACGCGAAGGTCGCGGCGAGGATCCGCTCTTTGGCAGTGGTCCCCTGGGGCAGATCTGCGGTCTGGGGCGGGCCGGTTGTGAGCAACGCCATGCGCCGAGCGTAACATGACTGACTGATCAATTAGTCAATCATCTTGAAATAAGGGTAGGCCGTATGCGGATAGGGGTGCTCGGGGGACGGGCGGTGTTGGTGCGGGCAGGCCGGGCGGTGGACGCGGCCGAGGCTTCGGGAGGCCAATTCGGGCCGGATGTCACCCAGCTGTACGAGCGTTGGGGTGACTTTCAGGCACGGGAGTCGACGACAGATCTTGAGGGGGCCGGCGTCGGGTTCCAGGAGCGAGATTTGGCGTGCCCGGTCCCCGAGCCGAGGCAGGCCTTCGCGGTAGGGTTGAACTACGCCGAGCATGCGGGCGAAGTGCACCTGGAAGCGTCAGAGTTCCCGTCAGTCTTTACCAAGTTCCGCTCCGCCCTCCCCGGACCGTACTGCGAGGTGGTGCACCCTGGCGGGCAGGTGGACTACGAAGTCGAGCTCGTAGTGGTCATCGGCCGGCGCGCGTACCAGGTCGACGAACCGGATGGGTGGGAGCACGTCGCAGGGATGACTATCGGGCAGGATCTTTCCGAGCGGATCACCCAGTTCCAGGCCCAACCCGCCCAGTTCAGCCTGGGCAAGTCATTCCCCGGATTCGCGCCGATCGGCCCGGTCGTGGTCACCCCTGACGAATTTGAGAACAGGGACGACCTGGTGGTTGGTTGCGATTTGGCTGGCGAGCAGATGCAGCGCGCACACACCTCGCAGATGCTCTTCACCGTGCCTCAGCTTGTTGCTCAGCTCTCTGCGATTGCCCCGTTGCTACCGGGGGATCTCATTTTCACCGGTACCCCCGGCGGCGTAGGCCTGGCCCGGAAACCGCAGCGCTGGATACAGCCCGGCGAAGTGCTCCGCTCGTACATCGAGGGGATCGGAGAGCTAGAGCAGAGGTTCACCCATGGGTAAGAGGATCACGCTCACCTTCGACAACGGCCCAACGCCAGGAGTGACCGACCAGGTGCTCGACATGCTGGCCGAACGGTCCTTACCGGCGTATTTCTTCGTCGTCGGGAACCGTGTCGAGAACGATCCGGCCGCCTGTGCGCTGCTGACTCGGATGCTTCAAGAGGGCCATCAGGTGGGCAACCACTCACTCACCCATGGAGCCCCGCTCGGCGAACTCGCGCCGATGGAGTCGCTCGTTGAAATCGCCACCACGCACGAGGTACTGGCCGAATTCCTCAGCGACCCGCCGCTCTTCCGGCCATGGGGGACCGAGGGCGAGCTGAGTTCGCGGTGCTTGAACCAAACCGCTGTCGACTATCTCGTAGCTAATGAGCACACGTGCGTGTTGTGGAACAGCGTGCCACGCGATTGGGAGAACCCGACCGGCTGGGCGCACCGCGCGCTCGCCGACACACAACACCAAGAGCACACGGTGGTGGTGTTGCACGACCTGCCGACCGGGGCGATGGACGACCTGCCCAGGTTCTTGGACGAACTCAAGCACGAGGGCGTCGCGGTAAGCGCAGACCTGCCGGAAGTCTGCGTGCCGATCTCCGCCGGACGCATGCGGTGGAGCGTCGAGCATCTGATGCCTCGCCGCAGCTGATCGACGGTGTTACAGGCGCTGAAAACTACTGCGGTGCGGTAGACGATGGCGAGCTCGTCGTAGCGGCAATCCACCAAGTCCTGGGTATCGGCCATCGAACAGCTGGCGGCGCTCCACACCCACCTCCGGCGCGCCGGCCAGGTCCACGCGCACCCGCTGCACGGGCCAGGTTCGTGACGCGGCGTCCCGTCGGGGTCATCTACCAGCGCCAGCGTCGATCCCGGATGCCCCGGTTGACCGCCTGGCTTGCGGCCACTGCGGCGGCGCAGCGACCTCGGCGCCGGCTTGGTGAACGGCGAATCCGTCGATGGTGGCTTCGACGAGTTCTGCGAGTTTTGTCCCGACCGCCGTTTCAGCTCCGCGACCTCGGCCCGCAACTCATCGATCACCGCCCGCGATGCTGCGTTCTCGGCACGCAGTTCCGCGTTCTGCGCAGCGAGCTTCTCGTTGGACGGACGCGGGTAAGTCCCCTGGCGTGGTGGGGTTTCCGGAGTGGGGACCTCGCTGAGGTGGGGCCGGGTGTGTCGTTGCCGTTGTTGGGGTGGGCCATCGCGTAGTGGTCAGTGAGTTACCTACCAAGTGACTCAACAGGAAGACACACCACGCGATGACCCAGGATCATTCTGCCTTGCTTGCCCAGCTCGATGCCCTCAAGTCCGCCGATGCCGGCGCGGTGTTCGCCGAGCTGATCCGTGCGGGGCTGCAGCAGCTCATCGAGGCCGAGGCCACTGAGGCGATCGGCGCCGGCCGCTACCAGCGCAGCGACGGGCGCACGGTGCACCGCAACGGGCATCGGTCCAAGACCGTGTCGACGACCGCCGGGGATGTTGAGGTGGCGATCCCGAAGTTGCGGGCCGGGTCGTTCTTTCCGTCTTTGTTGCAACGCCGCCGCCGTATCGATAAGGCGCTGCATGCGGTGATCATGGAGGCCTACGTGCATGGTGTCTCGACCCGCAGCGTCGATGACCTGGTCGCGGCGATGGGCGTGGAAACCGGTGTCTCCAAGTCGGAGGTGTCGAGGATCTGTGCGGGTCGACAAGGAGATCGAGGCGTTTCGCACCCGCAGCCTGGCCCACACCGAGTTTCCGTACGTGTTCTGCGATGCGACCTTCTGCAAGGTCCGCATCGGGGCGCACTTCGTTTCTCAGGCCCTCGTCGTCGCGACCGGGGTGTCTATCGACGGCACCCGCGAAGTGCTGGGCACCGCCGTCGGCGACAGTGAGTCCTTCGAGTTTTGGCGCGAATTCCTGGCGTCGCTGAAAGCCCGCGGGCTCACGGGGGTGCATCTGGTGATCTCCGATGCCCACGCCGGGCTCAAATCTGCTGTGGCACAGCAGTTCACCAACTCGTCGTGGCAGCGGTGTCGGGTGCATTTCATGCGTAATCTGCACACCGCGGTGGCGGCCAAGCACGCCCCGGCGGTGACCGCGGCAGTTAAGACGATCTTCGCCCACACCGATGCGGGCGAGGTCGCCGCTCAGTGGGACCGCGTCGCCGACACCCTGGCCGCGTCGTTCCCGAAGGTCGCCGCGATGATGGCCGAGGCCAAGATCGACGTGCTGGCGTTCACCGCGTTCCCCAAGGCTCATTGGCAGAAGATCTGGTCGAACAATCCCATCGAGCGGCTCAACAAGGAGATCAAGCGCCGCGCCGATGTCGTGGAGATCTTCCCTAACCCGGCGGCGTTCCTGCGGCTGGCCACAGCGGTGGTCATCGAATCCCACGACGAGTGGCAGGTCACCCGCCGCTACCTCTCCGATGTGTCCATGGACGAGCTACGGACGGTCATCGCACAGAAACACGCCGCGGCAGCTCTTGCCAAACAACACCAAATCGCCTAGCGTTCGACATGACTCGTTGATCGCAACGCGTAAACCACGCCAGATCCGAAGTCCACCACTCCCCGGGACGCTATCACGGACGCCGATCATCAGGCACCCAACCATGATTCGCAGAATGCCGCCCGGATCAACACGACACGCCCATCAGGTCGCAAAAACATCACAAATCACACCAGAACCACAATCAACACCGGTACCTGACCAGTGACGTTTGAAGAATCGAAAGGTGTGTTTGATGTCGAAGCGGCGTAGGAATGCTCGCCAAAGCCGGTCGATGTCGACGGGTTTGGATATTACGGCTGGCGAGAGCCGCCGCAACGTTAGGTTGCTGCCCGAACCGGCCAGGCCGGACTCCGACCGTGTGGCGCCGGATTTCGAGCATGTGCACCGCGAACTCGGAGGCCCGTCGGTGACTGGGTCTGCTGAATGACGCTAAAACATAACATGCAATCGTGATTGCATGTTAACTTCCGGTGGGGATGTTGTACAGGCTAGAACCTGGCATACCCGACCAGGTGCGCCTGAACTGAGCCGAGGGATTCGGGAGGTCGTTCAGTGTCACGGCAACGGAGTTCTTCATTGGGCATTGTGCCGCTGGCGATCGTCAGCACCGCTATTCTTCTGCCGTCGCCTGCCATCGCCGCGCCACCGGAGGACCTGGAGGACTCCGGGGCTGGGGTGACGTTGCTCAACGGCCTGGCACTGATCATGGGTGGCTCAGGAACTCCGATGCCCGGTGCTGAAGAGATCGAAGACATCTTCAGTCGATTCATCGGCTCGAACCCCGAGTACGCCGCGTACGTCGCGCAGGGCTTGCAGACGCCCGAGCAATTCGGACCGTTGACCGGCCTGCACGAGGAGGGGTTCGACCCCTCGGTGGCTCAGGGCGTCACTGATCTGAACACCGCGATCATGGCAGAAATCGCCAAAGGAAACGGTGTGGTCGTTGCCGGCATATCCCAGAGCTCGACGATAGAGAGTCTCGAGGAGGAGTATCTGGCCTCTCTACCTGCCGACCAACGCCCCAGTACCGAGGATCTCTCTTTCGTGCTGCTCAGTAGCGGCAACAACCCGGACGGCGGCATACTGGAACGCTTCGACGGTGCCTACATCCCGTCGGCTGACCTCAGCTTCTCCGGCGCGACCCCCGACGACGTGTACCCGACCGACGTCTACACGCCCGAATACGACGGTTGGTCTGACTTCCCGCAGTACCCGCTGAACATCTTGGCGGACCTCAACGCCATGGCCGGGATCTTGTTTGCCCACGGTACGCCGCCGACCGACACGCCTGCGCAGCTTGCCACGGCAGTCGAATTGCCGACAGTGGGCGACACGCTCACCCACTACTACGTGATTCCCACGCATACCCTGCCGTTGCTGGAGCTGTTTCACGGTGTGCTGCCGGCATGGCTGTTGGATCTCGTCCAACCGGACTTGACCGTGCTGGTCAATCTGGGTTATGGAAACCCTGACTATGGCTGGTCAACCGGGCCGGCGAACGTTCCCACCCCGGCCGGGCTGCTCCCGACCGACGTCAACCCGATCACCGTGCTCGCAGACTTGGTGAAGGGCACCGTACAGGGGGTGAACAGCGCGCTCACCGATCTCGGACAGTCCGAACTGCCGACCCAGATCACCGGCCCCGTCACCGATCTGGAGAACGCTCTGGACAACCTAGCCGGTCAGACCGACCCCGCCGTCCAAGCCTTCAGCACCGGCCTGCAGAACGCCGTTGACAACGTCACCCTTCCCGCCCAGCTGATCAACGCTCTCGATCCGGTGTCCACCGGGCTCACCAGCCTGAACAGCGCTGTCGGCAACCTTATCAACGACCAGATCGATCCGCTGATCCCCCAGGTCATCAACGGGATCGGTGACCCCCTGGAAAACGCCCTCAGCAACGCCGGCGCGCCCGAACAGCTGACCAACGCTGTCACAACTATCGAACAACTGCTTCCGATCCTGCTCGAAGCCCCTGGCAACATCGTCACGAACGATCTCAATTTCATGACCGTCGGATTCCAGGATCTGGCCGCCAATGACTTCGCCGGCTTCGTTCAGGAGCTTGAACTCATCCCAACGGTGGAAGTCACCATACCGATCTTCATCGGCGGCGTCGGCCTGTTTGGACTGGAGACCATCCTCGAAGGCATTCCGCTCACCGCGTTTTGAGGGCCGGGCTGGGCCATCCGGCGATGCTGCCTGCAGCGCGCCGGTGAAGATTTGACGCAGCATTCGCGGCCGAGGAACTCGGTGACCTCAGCCTTCAGAGCCGCCTGCATCAGCAGCTGCGCGCTGCCCAGGCGGGCGACTTCTTCAAGAGTCTCCGCCAACTCCCGATCCTCGGCAAACAAGGCGTCGATCTTGATGCGGATACGGTTCGGTGGCTGATACTCGACCAAGGCATTAACATGCGGTAGCGCAGGTAAGATGACCCCGATGACGGGAGCACGAAAGGGCGGGTGCGGTTGGCCGTGGTGACGAATGGGGAGGGTCGTGCCGCGCGACGTACCCAGGCGCAGCGCAGCGCCGCGATGCGTACCCGCTTGTTGGATGCGACCGTCGAGTGCCTGGTTTCGCACGGCTATGCCGGTACGACGACGCCCCGGATTGCCGAGATGGCCGGCGTCACCCGCGGCGCGCAGATCCACCACTTCCGGTCGAAGGAGGATCTGGTGATCGCCGCCATCGAGCACTTGGCTCAGCAACGCACCCAAGCCGCGATTCGAGAACTTGGCCGTGTCTGGAGCAGCGCCGACCCGGTGTCGACGGTGCTGGATTTCCTGTGGGAATTCCATCAGGGACCGATGTTCGTTGCCACGCTGGAACTTTGGGTTGCCGCCCGCACCGATCCGGTGTTGGCACACCAGATCGTTCGGGTGGAGCCCGTCGTCAACAGCACTCTGATCTCCGCGATCGCCCAGCTGTTGCCGGAGCACCCCGCGCAAAAGGAGCTCCGCAACATCGTCTACACCGCGATGGACGCGCTGCGGGGAATCCTTATTGCGAGCTTCGTCGACCCGGACTCGCAGTGGGCGCGGCGGCGATGGGAGCGCGCGTGCGTGCATCTGCGCGAGATCGCTACCGCCGCACTGCAAACAGCATCGTTGGACTGAGCCGGCGACCAGGCCGCCCGTTAGAGACTGAACGGAACGCCGGCGAGCAGGTCTTCGAGCCCCAGCAGGGGAAGCAGATCCCCGAAGAGGGACAGGCTGATGCTGGCCGTCGGGATGAGCTGGAGTTCTTCGACGAAGCCCGCGAAGTTGTTGGCGACCAAATCCTGGAGCCCGGCAGCGATGTAATGGACGCCGTTGGTGAGAATATCGCCGGGCATCTCGAGCTCGGTGGGTAGCAACTGCTCGATGATATAGAGGCCGAGCTGGACCTGGCTGGGGGCGTCAACGCTGGTCAACACGTTTTGCAGCAGATCACCGACGCCGTATACGGCGCTTTGCACGCCGGAATCGATCTGATCGTTGACCAGCTGGGAAAGCGACGTATCCAGGGAACCGACCAAGCCAGAGACGGGGTCCAGGGCGGCGGCCAGTGGAGCCGGAACGGTGACATTGTTCAGAGCGGCCTGCAGGCCGTCGCTGAGGGCCTGCACGGCGGGATTGGTTTCGCTGGCCAGGGTATCCAGCGCAGTCTCCACATCGCTGATGGGGCCGGTGATTTGGGTTGGCAGCTCCGATTGACCGACATCGGTCAGCGCGCTGTTCACCCCCTGTACGGTGCCTTTGACGAGATCGTCGAGCACCGTGATCGGGTCGACGTCGGTCGGGAACAGCTCGGCCGGGGTAGGCACGTTCGCGGGGCCGTCCCCGTAACCTAGGTCGACGATGACGCGCAGATCCGGTTCGATCAGGTCGATCAGCCACTGCGGCGCGCCGAACTGCTGCAACGGATCCAGCAGCGGCAGATTCTCGGTGGGCACCAGGTAGTAGTGGGTCAGCGTGTCGCCCACCGTCGGAAGCTGCTGAGCCGACGCGATCTGTTCGGGCGTGAGAAGCGGATACGTGCCGTGCACATATGCGATGCCGAACAAGGCGTTGAGGTCGGCCGGGATATTGAGCGGATATTGCGGGAAGTCGGCCCACCCGTCGTACTGCAACGTGTAGATGTCGGTCGGATACACATCGCCGGGGGTCGCGCCGGAGAACGACACATCCAGCGACGGGATGAAGGCGCCGTCGAAACGCTCGAGCAGGCCGCCGTCGGGATTGTTGCCGTCACCGATCATCACGAAGGCGAGCTGGTCTGGACTCGGCCGCGCGTCGGCCGGCAGGGCCGCCAGCTTCTCCAACTCCATGGTTTCCACCGTCGCGCTTTGCGAGTAGCCGAACGCCACCACGTCGTTGCCGGCCTGGATTTGGTTCATGATCGCGGTGTTCAGGACGTTGGTGCCCTGCTGCAGAGCAATGCTTGAAATCTGTGGATCTGCCTGGGAAGGGGCGTACCTTCCCGAGTGGTCAGTGAAGGTTCCAAGCTAAGGCCGGCGTTGGCGCGTCGGCCGGGAAGGTACGACCCATGCTCAACGTAGTCCCTGATTCAGCTGCTGGGGAGGATTCCGGTATCGAGGCCGCGCTGGCGGGCCCGGTGTCGTCGGTGATCGATCAGATTGTGCGCGAGGGTGCGCAACGGATGCTGGCCGCGGCGTTGCGGGCCGAGGTGGCCGCCTACTGCGCCCAGTTCGCCGAGGAGCGCGACGCGAACGGACATCGGCTGGTGGTGCGCAATGGCTATCACGAGCCGCGCGAAGTGACCACCGCAGCCGGCGCGGTCCAGGTGCACGCGCCGCGCGTCAACGACAAGCGGGTCGACCCGGAAACCGGTAAACAGCAGCGGTTTTCGTCGGCGATCCTGCCGCCGTGGGCGCGCAAGACCCAGCAAGTCGCCGAGGTGCTGCCGCTGTTGTACCTGCACGGGCTCTCCTCCCAGGACTTCGGGCCGGCGCTGGGGCAGTTCCTCGGCTCAACCAAGGGTCTGTCGGCGGCGACGATCACCAAGCTGACCGCGACCTGGCAGGCCGAGCAGAAGGCGTTTTCGGCCCGCGACCTGTCGAACGTGGATTACGTCTACGTCTGGGCCGATGGCATCCACGTCAACGTGCGGCTGGAGGAGGCCAAGTTGTGTCTGCTGGTGCTGATCGGGGTGCGCGCCGATGGCCGCAAGGAGCTGATCGCGCTCACCGACGGCTACCGGGAGGCCACCGAATCGTGGGCGGACTTGCTGCGCGATGCCAAACGGCGCGGCATGCGCGCACCTGTGCTGGCGATCGGGGACGGGGCGCTGGGGTTCTGGGGTGCGCTGCGCGAGGTCTTCCCGGAGGCAGGCGAGCAGCGCTGCTGGTTCCACAAGATTGCGAATATCCTTGCCGCGCTGCCGAAATCGGCTCATCCCGGTGCTAAGAAAGCGCTCGCGGAGATCTGGAACGCCGAGGACAAGGCCCACGCGCTGGACGCGGTTAAGGCGTTCGAGGCGGCCTATGGCGCCAAGTATCCCAAGGCGGTCGCCAAGATCACCGACGACCTTGACCCGTTGCTGGCCTTCTACGACTTCCCGGCCGAGCATTGGGTGCACCTTCGCACTACAAATCCGATCGAGTCAACTTTCGCGACTGTACGTAATCGGAGCAAGATCACCAAGGGGCCGGGTTCGCGTGCGCAGGGAATCGCCATGGCTTACAAGCTGATCGAGGCCGCCCAGTCACGCTGGCGCGCGGTGAACGCGCCCCACTTGGTCAGCCTCGTCCGTGCCGGTGCCAAGTTCGAGAACGGCAAGCTCGTCGAGCGCCCCGATGAACAAGCCGCTGACGAGACCCGGGAAGAGGCCGCCTGAAAAATCTCGATCCACAGGTATTGACAATTGCTCCTGCTGCAGCGAGACGCCGAATGTCTCGCTGTCGAGTCCGGTGGTCGGTGCCAGCTGGTTGGGTAGGGGCAGGCCGACCGCGGTATATCCGGGGTAGTGCGGGGCGATGAACTTCTGGGCTTCCGCTAGGTAGCCCGCGGGGGGTATAAGCCACGGGGTTGTAGGCGTCACACAGCACGGGTCGGTGCCGTTCATGATCAGCGCCTCATCGCTGCGCAACGCAACCTCCGCCGTGACGGTGTGCGCCCCGGATGCGAACGGCGGCGTCATCGCCGGCGTCAACACCAGTAGGGCGGTACCGCTCAGCGCCAACGGCACACCACCCAGCGAACGGGAATCGCGTCGGTTCATTGGGGATCTCCTCGGCAACGAGGGATGAAGCACAGGGAATTCAGCTGTAAATCGGCGAAACAAAGCGGGCTGGAGTACCAGCCTGACAGCAGCTACACACTACTTCAGTACCCTCGGCTTAGTCAAGATACAGTCGGCTATGTAGGTTTTTTACCCAGCCTTGGACCGGCATCGCCAAAGACCGGGCTCGATCGCTTCACGCTGCTGGCAGCATGCCGTGGCTCAGCAGCCAGCGGCTGCCGTTCAGACCTTGTACCGCCGCCCCGGGCTGATTAGCATACAATCAGCGATGTATGGTTTCTCACGGACTTGGAAGGGTGTCAGCCGGTTTCCGCGCCGGGTGAGTGGGAGGAGTGGGATGTCAAACAGGGTCTACGTCATCGGTGTCGGGATGACGAAGTTCGAGAAACCGGGGAGCCGGGAGGGCTGGGACTACCCGGACATGACCAGGGAATCGGGGACCAAAGCGCTCGCCGACGCCGGCATCGACTACAACGAGGTCGAACAGGGCTACGTCGGATACGTCTACGGCGAGTCGACGTCCGGCCAGCGGGCGCTCTACGAGCTGGGTCTGACCGGTATTCCGATCGTCAACGTCAACAACAACTGCTCTACCGGGTCTACGGCGTTGTACCTTGCGGCCCAGGCGATTCGCGGTGGCCTGGCCGACTGCACGATCGCGCTCGGGTTCGAGAAGATGAAGCCGGGTTCGCTGGGCACGATGTACGACGACCGCGCCCAGCCGATGGACAAACACATCCTGGCGCTGGCCGAGATCTCCGAGGTGCTCTTTCCGGTGGCGCCGTGGATGTTCGGAGCCGCCGGCCGCGAACACATGAAGCAATACGGCAGCACCGCTGAACATTTCGCCAAAATCGGCTACAAAAACCACAACCATTCGGTGAACAACCCCTACGCACAGTTCCAGGAGTCTTATACGCTCGACGACATCCTGGCTTCGCGGATGATCTACGACCCGCTCACGAAACTGCAGTGCTCGCCGACGTCCGACGGCTCCGGCGCCGCGATATTGGCCAGCGAGAAGTTCGTCGACCAGCACGGTCTGGGCGGGCAAGCGGTGGAGATCGTCGGGCAGGCCATGGCGACCGATTTTGCCAACAGCTTCGACGGCACCTGTAAGGCGCTTATCGGCCATCACATGAATGTGCAAGCGGCGCAACGGGTCTACGACCAGTCCGGTTTGGGGCCCGATGACTTCCAGGTGATCGAGCTGCACGATTGCTTTTCGGCAAACGAGCTGTTGCTCTATGAAGCGTTGGGCCTGTGTGCCGAAGGCGATGCGGCCAAGCTGATCGACAACGACGACACCACCTATGGCGGACGGTGGGTGGTCAATCCGTCCGGTGGTCTGATCTCCAAGGGGCACCCCCTGGGAGCCACCGGGTTGGCCCAGTGTGCCGAGCTGACCTGGCAGCTGCGCGGCGCCGCCGACAAGCGGCAAGTCGAGGGTGTTACCGCGGCACTGCAGCACAACATCGGGCTCGGCGGCGCCGTCGTCGTCACCGCCTATCAGCGGGCCGAACGCTAACCGAATCAACAACTTACGAGAGGAACATCAGTGGGACACATCGAAGCGACCCGTGAACTGTCTGCCGACCCCGAAGCGCTGTGGACGACCGTCAGCGATCTGGCGAACTGGGACACGTGGTTCAGCGTGCATGAGAAGTGGCTTCAGGAACCGCCCGCCGCGCTGGTCGAGGGTGCCAAGCTGACGGCCAAGATCGTCATGCTCGGGATGGCGAACAAAATCGAGTGGACGATCGACTCGGTGGACGCGCCGCGCGAACTGGTGTTGTCGGGCGCCGGGATGGCGGGTGTCAAGGCGAAGTTCACCTTCACCATCGAGTCGGCCGAAAACGGCTCCACATTCACTGTGCTCGGTGATTTCGACGGCGCGCTGATCAAGGGCGCGTTGGGCAAGGCGGTGGAGAAGGACGGCGTCAGGCAACTCGACAAGAGTCTCGACCAGCTCGACGCGCTGGCCTCGGCATCGACCTGAAAGCGGTTTGATGACGGAGGAATTGGAGTTCGACGACAGTGGGTTGGGTCGCTGGACCGACGACGAGCACTTCGAAGTGACCCGCGAGCGGCTCGCGGAGTACGCGGCGGCCACCAACGACCCGATCGAGGCACACCGCAACGGGGATGTCGCGCCCTCGGTGTTCGCGATCGTCCCGGTTTTCGAGGCCCTGCTCACTCCGGCGGTCGACGTGATGCCGGTCGAGTTGATCCCGCGAATCGTGCACGGCGAACAGGACTTCCACTTCCATCGGCCGATTCGCCCGGGCGACAGACTTGTCTCGCGCGGCAAGATGATCGGGTACCAGGGGCTGGAGAACGGCACCCGTGCCGCTATCGTGCTCGAATGCCGGACCGCGGGCGGTGAACCGGTCAACGAGCAGTACGTCACGACGTTCGTGCGCGGCTTCAACGTCGGCAAGGCTGTGGGTGAACTGAGTCCAGACCACAAGTTCGACGACACGTTGCGCGGGCGGGCGCCAATGACCAAAATCGTGCAGCATATCGATGCCGACCAGACCTTCCGGTATGCGCCGGCCGCCGGTGACCCGATGCCGATCCATCTCGACGAAGAGGTAGCCAAAGATGCCGGGCTGCCCGGAATCATCGCCCACGGGCTGTGCACAATGGCGTTCACCTCGTGGGCAGTGCTCACCGAGCTCGCAGGCTCGGATGTGCACCGGCTCAAGCGGTTGGCGGTGCGGTTCTCCAAACCCGTGCTGCCGGGTGACGACATCGAGACCCGGATCTGGACCAAATCCGGCAGCAACGGAGCCACCAGCTACGCGTTCGAGACAGTGCGCGGTGAAGATTTCGTCATCACCGACGGACTGGCGGTAATAGCCGACTGAGAGGGAGGAGTCGTATAGATGGGCGCATTAGACGGCCGGGTTGCGGTGATCACCGGCGCGGGCCGGGGTATCGGGCGTGAACACGCGTTGCTGTTTGCAAAAGAAGGGGCCAAGGTCGTGGTGAACGACCTTGGCGGCGACAACGCCGGCCAGGGCGCTGACAGCGGCCCGGCACGTGACGTGGTGGATGAGATCACCGCCGCCGGCGGCACGGCGATCACCAGCACCGAAAACATCGCCACCTGGGGCGGCGCGGAAAGTGTTGTACTACAAGCTATCTCCGAGTTCGGTCGCCTCGACGTCTTGGTCAACAACGCCGGGATTCTGCGGGATTCGTTCATCGTGGGCATGGAGGAATCGCAGTGGGACGCGGTGATCGCCGTGCACCTCAAGGGCCACTTCGCGATGCTGCGGCACGCCGCCGCCTACTGGAAGGCGCAGTCGAAGGCCGGCGATCAACCCAACGCCGCGGTGATCAATACCGCATCGGGCTCGGGGGTCACGCTGCCGAATGCCGGGCAAGCCAATTATGGCTCGGCCAAAGCGGGAATCGCAGCGCTGACGCTGATCGCGGCCGAGGAACTGGAACGATACGGCGTGCGGGTGAACGCGATCGCACCGATCGCCCGCACACGGCTCACGCTGGCCACGCCCGGAATGGGAGAGCTGATGGGCGAACCCGAGCACGGCGAGCTGGACCTGTTCACTCCGGCGAACATCTCACCGCTGGTGGCGTACCTGGCCACCGAGAAATGCCCGGTCAGCGGAAAGGTGTACGCCGTTCAGGGCGGCGCGATTTCGCTGCTGGCCGGCTGGCGCGACGTGGACACCATCGAGACCGACGGCGCCTGGCTGATCGACGACATCGCGGCACGGCTGCCGCAGTAACCAAGGAGGACAACATGTTCGAATGGTCAGACACTGACCTGATCATGCGGGACACCATCCGCGGATTTATCGACAAGGAGATTCGGCCGCATATCGACGCGCTGGAGACCGGTGAAATCTCGCCGTATCCGATCGCGCGCAAGCTGTTCAGCGAGTTCGGTCTGGACGTGATGGCCGCCGAGGCGGTCAAGACGATGCTGGACAAGGAACGTGCCGGCCACGCTGAGCCAGAGCAGCGGTCAACGGCCGGTTTGGGCGATCTGGGTGCGCAGGCGTCGATGGCCGCGGTGCTGGTGTCCGAACTTGCCGGGGTCAGCATCGGATTGCTCAGCACGATCGGCGTCAGCCTCGGCCTGGGCGCGGCGACGATCATGAGCCGGGGCACGCTGGCCCAGAAGGAACGCTGGCTGCCGGAGCTGATGACGCTGGAGAAAATCGCGGCCTGGGCGATCACCGAACCCGACTCCGGCTCGGACGCGTTCGGCGGGATGAAGACTTACGTCCGCCGCGACGGCGACGACTATATCCTCAACGGGCAGAAGACGTTCATCACCAACGGCCCCTACGCCGACGTACTGGTTGTCTACGCCAAGCTCGATGACGGTTCGGTCGACCGGCGCAGCCGCCCGGTGCTGCCCTTCGTGCTCGATTCCGGCATGCCGGGACTGACGCAGGGCAAGCCGTTCAAGAAGATGGGCATGATGTCCTCGCCGACCGGCGAATTGTTCTTCGACGACGTGCGGCTGACTCCTGACCGGCTGCTCGGCGAAACCGAGCAGCACGGCGACGGCCGCGAAAGCGCTCGGGCGAACTTTGCCGCCGAGCGGCTCGGCGTCGCGCTGATGGCGCTGGGCATCATTAACGAATGCCACCGGCTCTGCGTCGGCTACGCCAAGACCCGTACCTTGTGGGGGCAGAACATCGGGCAGTTCCAGCTCATTCAGCTCAAGCTGGCCAGGATGGAAGTGGCCCGGATCAACGTGCAGAACATGGTGTTTGCGACGCTGGAGAAGCTGCAAGCCGGCAGGGTGCCGTCGCTGGCCGAGGCGTCGGCGATCAAGCTGTACTCCTCGGAGGCGGCCACCGACGTCGCGATGGAGGCGGTGCAGCTGTTCGGCGGTAACGGCTACATGGCCGAATACCGCGTCGAACAACTGGCCCGCGATGCGAAGTCCCTGATGATCTATGCCGGAAGCAACGAGATCCAGGTGACCCACATCGCCAAGAGCCTGCTCACCGGATGATCCGGGCAGTCCAGTCGAGGGCGACGCGCGTCTTTCGGCGCACGTCCCTGGCGATGGTTGACAGACTGTCATACAGTCGCCTCGTGCGATTGGCCTTCACCGCCACGATGGGCGTGCTGGTGTCGAATCGGCGATTGCTCAACCACATACGGCCGGCGGCCGATTGGGCGATTGCCCGCACCAGCCCCGCGGTCTCCGGTGTCCGGGTGGAGCATGTCCGCGCACCGGTGCGCGGCGAGTGGGTACGGGCGCCGGACGCCAAGGATGGCACCGGAGTTGTGCTGGTGCTGCACGGCAGCGGCTACCTGATCTGTTCGGCAAGCACTCATCGCGGGTTCGCCTCGCATCTGTCGCAGTACTCCGGCATGCCGGCTTTCGTCATCGATTACCGGCTGGCACCCGACCATCCGTTTCCGGCAGCCGAAGACGATGCGATGGCGGCGTACCGCTGGCTGCTCGCCCGGGGCCACGATCCGCGGCGGGTTGTGGTTGCGGGCGACTCGGCCGGAGGGCACCTCGCGGTGGCACTGGCGTTGCGCGCCAAGCTCGAAGGGGTGCGGGCTCCGGCTGCGCTGGCATTGTTCGGTCCGCTGATCGACCCCGCATATCAGGCGTCGATTGCCGACACGCGTACCCGTCGGCAGCCGTTGGATCCGCGGGCCGCCGCGCGCGCCATCGCGCTCTACGTCGGCGACTGTGATCCCGCAGACCCTCGGCTGTGCTTGCTGAATGCGGATCTGGCCGGACTACCACCAACCCAAGTGCACTACGGCACAAGAGAAGTCATGCGGGCTGACGCCGAGGAGTTCGCGGCGCGGATAACCGCATCCGGTGGGCGCTGCGACGAACGGGTGTGGCCGGAATTGATGCACGGCTACTGGCTGTGGCCGAGCGGCCACGGCCGAACCAGTTTGCAGACCGCCGGCCTGTTCTTGCGTACCGCGGTCACCGAAGCCGACACCGCGTCATGAACCGCTCGCCCGTGGTCACCAAGGCGCGCGACCTGCTCGGCGGGGCCCGGGTCCTGCAGCGCCGCGGGATTTTCGATCCGTTGCGGCCGGACCGGGCACTGCATGAATTGCGGGCTATTCGGCGCTACGGTGTTTTCGGTGGCCTCGCCGCCTACACTGCCGCCCGGTATGGTGACGCGCCCGCCATTACCGACGAGGCCGGCACGATCAGCTTCCGTGAGCTCGACGAGACGTCAAACGCACTGGCGCGGGGCTTGCAGGCCAACGGGATCCGGTCCGGCGCGGTGATCGCCGCACTGCACCGCAATCACCGGTCCATCGTGGTCACGCTGTGCGCGGCGAACAAGATCGGCGCCCGGGTGGTGCTGATGAACACCGGGTTCGCCGGGCCGCAACTGGCCGATGCCGCTGCCAGGGAACAGGTCAACTGCATTCTCGCCGACGACGAATTCGCCGGCCTGCTCGACACGCTGCCGCCGGAAGCGGTGCGGATCTCCGGCCGTGAACGACACCAGTTGATCGACGGACAGTCGGGGGCTCCGCTGCCTGCGTCGCGACGGCAGGGCGGGATGGTGTTGTTGACCAGCGGAACCACCGGGACCCCGAAAGGAGCGGTGCGTGATCGGATCGACCCACTGCAGTCGGCGCAACTGCTCGACCGGATCGCCTGGCCGGCGCGTGACGCGTGGTGTATAGCGGCACCGCTGTTCCATGGCACCGGCCTGGCGACGTGCGCGCTGGGCCTGGCCCTGGGCAATCGTATTGTGCTGGCGCGCCGATTCGATCCCGAATCCACGCTCGCCGCCGTCGCACGCCACCGCGCAGGCGCGCTTGTCCTGGTACCGACGATGCTGCAGCGCATCCTGGACCTAGGCCCCGAAACACGTGGTCGATACGACACGTCGTCGCTGGCAGTGATTTTCGCTGCCGGATCGGCGCTTTCCCCGGACTTGTGCCGTCGCACCGCCGAGGTGTTCGGCGACATCCTGTATAACCTCTACGGGTCCACCGAAGTCGCCGTCGCCGCCGTCGCGACTCCGCAAGAACTGCGCGCCGCGCCCGGCACCGTCGGCCGGCCACCCATCGGTTGCCGGCTCGCATGCTACGACGAGCACCGCCGCAAGATCACCGATCCCGGGCGTGTGGGCACGTTGTTCGTCTCGAGTGGCCTGAGTTTCACCGGATATACCGACGGCAAGAACAAGGAAATCGTCGACGGGCTGTTGTCCACCGGAGACACCGGGCATTTCAATCGCAGTGGCCTGTGGTTCGTCGACGGCCGCGAGGACGACATGATTGTGTCCGGCGGCGAAAACGTCTTCCCGCTCGAAGTCGAGAATCTTCTTGTCGATCACCCCGACATCGTTGAGGCCGCCCTGGTCGCCGTCGACGACGCCGACTTTGGAACGCGTCTCGCGGCCTACGTGGTGAAGGACCCGACGTCAGCACTGGACGCCGAGGACGTCAAAGCCTATGTGCGCTCACATCTCGCACTGCACAAGGTTCCGCGCGACGTCGCATTCGTCGCGCAGCTGCCCCGCAACGAAACCGGAAAGGTGCGCAAGTCCGAACTCAACAATGACCAATGACGCGCGAGCACTGACACTAACGCCGACGAATCGCCGCCTCAGCCCACCACCCAGATCGCGCAGGCGATGGGACTACCCAAATCGACGGTGACCGGCGCGCAGCCGCTGTTCACCGACGCCGACGGCATGGAGGTCACCGCGCACATCACCGACACACCGCCCAATGTCATCCCGGGACAGGTGGTGTTGACCGTCCCTTTGGTTGACGACCACGAGGGCCTGGATCGTCGCTGGCGACGACGACGGACTACCACAGGGATGGCGTTCGTCTGCATCATCAGCGTGCACACGAACGGCGGCCGGACTGGTGAGCGCCCCGCGATGGCCGCTGGAAGGTGTGCACGGTGGCGGTCGAATCCTTGATCGTCATCGGCGGTGCTGATCGACGACGAAATGTGTTGTCCCCAACACCAACTAGCCCTCAGCCCAGATTTGGCTGTGGTAGGCAAAGCTGATGGACCCATGACTGTCGGTGTCAGCTGTGATCGTCGCCCGCACCACCGAGGAGGCTGACGTGTGTCCGACTTACTGTAATGAGGCATTCGCGGTTCGAAATACCTTCCTGAAAAGCGAATTCAAGGTCGCCTACGAGCCGGGAGCGCGGCTTCGGAGAGGGTAGATTAACGACTTGTCAGCAAGGTCACGATTGTCTGCCGTTTTGACCATGAGCCATTGACAAAATGGCTGGTGACGGTGCTGGCGAAGGTAGAGGTGTTATTTTCGACATCTGAGGTAGGTGTGATTGTTCTGTCGGATTGTGGCGGCCGGATCGCGGTGGTAGACCCATCGGCGAATTCCGGTCTCGAAATACGCGGCGTTACACGTCGCCTATAGCGGTGACGAACTCAAGCTCGGGTGCTCCGTCGAATATCCCGTCGTGGGAGACCAGTGGCACACCGAGGCGTATCGCGGCGGCTGCGATCCATCGGTCGCCGTCATGAAGCTTGTCGGCGAGCGCATGGCCGATCTGTGCGCAGTCCGCACGCA
>NZ_JBYCLA010000411.1:0-2509 GCF_057473665.1 Mycobacterium sp. TH-M25 | reverse complement strand
CGAAGAATCGTCGACGCTGAACACCGAGCTGGAGTTCACCGAGGGCGTCGGCTTCGACAAAGGTTTCCTGTCGGCGTATTTCGTGACCGACTTCGACTCGCAGCGGGCCGTGCTCGACGATCCGCTGATCCTGCTGCACCAGGAGAAGATCAGCTCGCTGCCTGACCTGCTGCCGATGCTCGAGAAGGTCGCCGAATCAGGCAAGCCGCTGCTGATCGTCGCCGAAGACATCGAGGGCGAGGCATTGGCGACTTTGGTCGTCAACTCGATCCGCAAGACGCTCAAGGCCGTCGCGGTCAAGTCGCCGTTCTTCGGCGACCGGCGCAAGGCCTTCCTCGAGGATCTGGCGATCGTGACGGGCGGCCAGGTGGTCAACCCCGACGCTGGCCTGGTGCTGCGCGAGGTGGGCACCGACGTGCTGGGCTCGGCCCGCCGCGTGGTGGTCACCAAGGACGACACGATCATCGTCGACGGCGGCGGCTCCAACGACGCCGTGGCCAAGCGGGTCAAGCAGCTGCGGGCCGAGATCGAGGCCAGCGACTCGGAATGGGATCGCGAAAAGCTGCAGGAGCGCGTGGCCAAGCTGGCCGGTGGCGTGGCCGTCATCAAGGTGGGGGCCGCCACCGAGACGGCGCTGAAGGAGCGCAAGGAAAGCGTCGAGGACGCCGTCGCGGCCGCGAAGGCGGCCCTCGAGGAGGGCATCATCGCGGGCGGCGGATCGGCGCTCATCCAGTCCGGCGCGGTGCTCAAGCAGTTGCGTGCGTCGCTGACCGGGGACGAAGCCCTCGGCGTCGACGTCTTTTCCGACGCGCTCAAGGCACCGCTGTACTGGATTGCCACCAACGCCGGGTTGGACGGCGCGGTGGTGGTCGACAAGGTCAGCGGGCTGCCCGCCGGGCATGGACTGAATGCCAGCACGTTGAGCTACGGCGACTTGGCCGCCGATGGTGTCGTCGACCCGGTCAAGGTCACCAGGTCAGCGGTGCTCAACGCGGCCTCGGTGGCGCGGATGGTGCTCACCACCGAGACCGCGGTGGTGGACAAGCCCGCCAAGGCGGAAGAGCGCGACCACCACGGCCACGCGCACTAATCAGCGCGTACTCCCAGGAAAGACCCCCGGTCTGCGGATACCGGGGGTCTTTCTGTTGACGCGTGCGGTGTCCCGGCCGTGTGGGTAGTGCTGTTGGCCCACGACGAGTGGTCTAATGGGTGGAACGAACACCACCCGTTATAGGGTTTCGGTGTGACCAACCCAGCACTGGTGTCGGTGCTGCCCAGCGAGCCCGCGCCGGTGCGCTTGATGAACACGGTTTGGGCCGACAGTGCCGGTGTCCACGACGATTTGACCACTCCAGCTGCGCTGCGCGATTGGCTGGTCACCGTCGACCATCGATACGCTGCCGACGTTCGCGGAGACCCGCGTCGTGCCGAGCTGGCCGAGGCCAAGCTGCTACGTGACTCCCTTCGCCGGCTGGCCGCCTTCGCCATAGCCGATCCCCGGCCGGCCGCCCAATCCCCGGTCGACAGCGTCGACGACGCCGTTGCCGCGGTGAACTGGGCGGCCAAACAACTGCCCAACGCCCAACTCGTCATCCGGGGTGGTCGGCTGCACCACGACCGCCTAGTACCCACCTCACCGGCTCGCGTCGCCTTGGCTGCACTCGCGCGCGACTCGATCGACATGTTCACCGGACCCAGCGCGACGAAGCTGCGCGCCTGCTACGGCCCAGGATGCGTGGTGTACTTCGTCAGATCCCACCCCCGCCGCGAATGGTGCTCAGAAACCAGCGGCAACCGCGCCCGCGCCGCCCGCGATGAGGGGCCGGCCTAGGCGCTGCGAGGGATACTGCGGGTGCGCCCGAGGTCGCCCTTGAGGAGTAGGTCGCGCTCGGATTCGGACAAACCGCCCCAAACGCCGTAGGGCTCGCCGACATCCAGCGCATGAGAACGGCATTCCTCGATCACCGGACAGCGTCGGCACATCTCCTTAGCGCGCTGCTCGCGTTGCATCCGGGCACGGCCACGCTCCCCGTCGGGATGGAAGAACATCGACGAGTCAACGCCGCGACACAGGCCTTGCAGTTGCCAGTTCCAGATATCGGCGTTAGGTCCAGGTAGCTGCTCCGGCTGTGGCATTAGTTATTCCCTCTCTGCACGGCACGCCCAAAGTGGAGGGTGGGTTCGCGAACGCGCGCGAGTGTGCACATTGATTGGAGTGGCGTCACCGATGACTACCCGACAACATAGACGGTAGGTGGGCTGGCGAATTACAGTCAATAGCCGTTCCCCGCGGCAAAATGTGTCAGCGTTGCGAGAGAATTAACGCTGCGTTCATCTGCGACGCTTTCGCCGAACTTAAAGCATGCTAACGAAGGAGCTCATCGATGCCAAGATTCCCCAGGTCAGAGGCCTTACAGGGCCTTTGTCTAGGCGCCAGCAATTAGGCTGCGAGGATCCTGGGTAATATTTCGGTAACGCAGATGCTACACAGATTTTACTAATGACCTCG
>NZ_JBYCLA010000410.1:0-2607 GCF_057473665.1 Mycobacterium sp. TH-M25 | reverse complement strand
GTCCGTGCGTTCGCCGCCGCATGCGTCGAGCCGATCGCGACGACGGCCACACCCAACTCCGGATCGCGGCTCTCGACTCCGACGGCGGCCAACCGCCCGCGTAACACGGACACCAGCCGGTCGTCTTCACCGAGCACCTCGGCCTGCCGAACGGGCATGCCGCAATTCGCGATCTGCTGGGGGATGTCGATGCGGGCGTGGTAGGCATCAGCCAGCAGGAACGGCGTCACCACCGCGTCCGGGGTGAGAACGTCAGGCAGTCGCGGCGTATTCAGATCGCAGAAGGCGACCCGTACCCGCAGGCCGGGCCGCATGAACCGAATTTGGTTCGCCACGGCCCGCGCATTCACCGCCGATCGCGGATCCCTACTTCCGTGGGCCAGAAGCACAAGGCGCGTCACGAGGCGTGCAGCCCGCATTCCGTCTTCGACAGGCCCCGCCAACGCCCACTGCGCGGGTCGGCGCCCTCGACCGGCTTGGCTGTGCAGGGCGCACAGCCGATCGACGGATAGCCTTCGTAGACAAGCGGATTCACCAAGACATCATTTTCGTCGATGTAGCTCTGCACGTCGTCGTCGGACCAAGCGGCCAACGGGTTGATCTTCACCAACCCGAACGCCTCGTCGAAGCTGATCAGCGGCGCGCCGGCGCGAGTCGGCGCTTCGACCCGGCGCAGACCGGTGACCCAGGCGGAGTAGCCGCGCAGCACCTTGGACAGCGGCGCGACCTTGCGGAGCCGGCAGCATTCGCTCGGTTTACGGGCGAACAGATCCTTGCCCAACAGCTCGTCCTGCTCGGCGACGGTGTGCTCGGGGGTGATGTTGAGCACCCGCACGTCGTAGACCGCCTCGACCGCGTCACGGGTACCGATGGTCTCGGCGAAGTGATATCCGGTGTCCAAGAACAGCACTGGCACACCGGGACGAACCTTGGCCGCCATGTCGATCAACACGGCGTCTTGCATGTTGGAGGCCACCACATAGTTACAGGTAGCCGTGGACCGGGGCCCGCCGACACCGCCGAAGTTCTCCTCGGCCCAGCGCAACAAGTCACTGGCGCTGGCACCGTCTAGTTCGGCGGCGCCCTTTTGCGCCAACTCCCGTAATTCTGCTTGGGATAGGTCGCTCATCGCAGATCTGCCTCCTCGGCGCGTAGCGCCCAGTTCGCGAAACGCTCTTCACCGTCTCGTTGTTTCACGAAGTTGCGCACCACGCGATCGATGTAGTCACCAAGCTCGTCGCTGGTGACTTTGTGTTGCCGTAGTTTTCGCCCGAAGCCGCTGTCGAGCCCCAGGCTGCCTCCCAGGTGAACCTGAAATCCTTCGACGGAATTCCCCTCGCCGTCGTCGACCATTTGACCCTTGAACCCGATATCGGCAATTTGGATGCGGGCACATGAGTTCGGGCAGCCGTTGATGTTCACGGTGACCGGCACGTCGAGTTGGGTGTTGAGGTCCTCGAGCCTGCGCTCCAGTTCAGGCACCAACGACTGTGCACGCACCCGAGTCTCGGCGAAGGACAACTTGCAGTATTCAATCCCGCTGCAGGCCATCAGGTTTCGACGCCAGTGCGACGGCCTCGACGGCAGTCCCAGCGCGTCCAGGCCGGCGGTCAACTCGTCGAGCTTGTCGTCGGCAACGTTGAGGATGATCAGCTTCTGGTACGGCGTGAAGCTGACCCGGTTGGCTCCGGCGGACTCGGCGAGGTCGGCGACCGCGGACAAGATGGTGCCCGACACCCGGCCCGCGATGGGTGCGACGCCGACGGCGTTGAGCCCGTTCTTCAGTTTCTGCACGCCGACGTGGTCGATCGGACGGGTCAGCGACTTAGGGGCCGGGCCGTCGATGAGTTTGCGCTTGAGGTATTCGGTTTCGAGCACCTCGCGGAATTTCTCAATGCCCCAATCCTTGACAAGGAACTTCAGCCGGGCCTTGGCCCGCAGCCGCCGGTAGCCATAGTCACGGAACAACGACGTCACGGCCTCCCAGACATCGGGAACCTCGTCCAACGGCACCCAGGCGCCAACCCGTTGTGCCAGCATCGGATTCGTGGACAGGCCGCCGCCCACCCACAGGTCCAGCCCCGGCCCGTGCTCGGGATGGTTGACGCCAATGAAGGCGATGTCGTTGATCTCGTGGGCGACGTCCTGCAGACCCGAGATCGCGGTCTTGTACTTACGCGGCAGGTTCGAGAATTCCGGGTTGCCGATGTAGCGGCGGACGATCTCCTCGACCGCCGGGGTGGGGTCGAGCACCTCGTCGACCGACAGACCGGCCAGCGGGGACCCCAGCACCACCCGGGGGCAGTCGCCACAGGCCTCGGTCGTCTGGAGTCCCACGGCCGCCAGCCGCTCCCAGATTTGCGGCACGTCTTCAATTCGGATCCAGTGGTACTGAACGTTTTCCCGGTCGGAGATGTCGGCGGTGTCGCGGGCGAACTCGGTGGAGATCTCACCGAGGGTGCGCAGCGCCACGGTCGAGATGGCCCCGCCGTCGCACCGCACCCGCATCATGAAGAACTTGGCTTCGAGCAGATCGATGTTCTCGTCGCCGGTGAAGCTGCCGTCGTAGCCCTGCTCGCGCTGGGTGTAGAGCCCGGCCCAGCGCAT
>NZ_JBYCLA010000409.1:0-20462 GCF_057473665.1 Mycobacterium sp. TH-M25 | reverse complement strand
GAGAGCTGTCGGTTCGAAAGATCGGGTATTCCGCTTAGATGAGCCGCCCGACACGCCGCAACCTGAGCATTCCCTCCTCGCGACCGTTGGCGGGGTCATACTCGACACGTGGCCAGCGACGAGGCTGTTCCGCTACCGGGAATCCTGCCCGGGGCTTTTGCCGAACCGGCGTACCGCTATCTGTCGCCACATCAGGCAGCGGTACTCGATGTCGCTACTCGCCGTTTGGATCTCGGCCCGCAAGACGACGCCGATGAGCATCGCGTGATCCTGTACATCGACCGACTGCTGTCGGTGTTGAACGTCGCGCCCGGTGGCCTGCATGCGGTGGGATCGCTACGGCATCGGGTGGCCGAACTTCGCAATCAGTACGTCGGCGGCATCGCTCTGCTCGACGAGCTGGCCGGCGGCGATTTCACCACCGCACCACCGCTACGGCAACAGATGACACTGGCCCACACTCAGCTCGATGCCTTCGTCGGAACGTTGTTCGGCCACATCATCGAAGCGATAGGTCTGATCGACGCCGAGGTCAGATTTCAATGACGGTCGGCACGATCATCGGCTGGCGGCGATAGGTCTCCCCTACCCACTTGCCGATCGTGCGCCGGACGGCCTGCGCGATCCGCGCCGGGTCGGTGACATTCTGGGCCACAAGCGATTCCAGCTCTGCTTCGACTTTACGAAGGGCGGGCTCCAGCGCCTTGGGATCTTCGGAGAAGCCGCGCGAATGCAGCTGGGGCGGCGCCGCCGGTTCTCCGGTCTCGCGCCTCAAGACGACGGTCACCGCCACGAAACCCGAAGACAGAATGAGACGTTCACCCAGCGTGGTGTCGCCGACGTCGCCGGTGATCAGCCCGTCGACGAACATCTTGCCGACCGGCACCGCGCCGGCGATGCTGACCTCGCCGCCGACCAGATCGACGCTGAACCCGTTCTCGGCCAGCACAATCGACTTTTCGGGTACTCCGGTGCTGGCGGCCAGCTTGGCGTTCGCCCGCAGCATCCGCCAGGTGCCGTGCACCGGCATGACGTTACGCGGCCGGATACCGTTGTAGAGGAACAACAATTCACCGGAGTAAGCGTGCCCCGAAACATGTACGCGGGCATGCTGATTCGTGACCACTTGGGCGCCGATCTTGGCCAACTCGTCGATGACGCCGTAGACGGCTTCTTCGTTGCCCGGGATCAGCGACGACGACAAGATGATCAGGTCACCGGCAGTAAGTGTGATACTGCGGTGCTCGCCGCGTGACATTCGCGACAGCGCGGCCATCGGCTCGCCCTGGGTGCCGGTGGTGATCAACACCACCTGCTCCGGCGGCATCATCTCGGCGGCGCCGATTTCGACCAAATCGGACTCGTCCACGGTGAGGAAGCCGAGATCTCGGGCGATACCCATGTTGCGCACCATCGAGCGTCCGACGAACGAGACGCGTCTTCCCAAAGCCGTTGCAGCATTGACGATCTGCTGCACCCGATCCACGTTGGAGGCGAAACAGGCGACGATCACGCGACCGTGCGCACCCCGGATAAGCCGGTGCAGCGTCGGCCCGATCTCGCTCTCCGAGGGTCCCACGCCGGGGATCTCGGCGTTGGTGGAGTCACACAGGAGCAGATCGACGCCGGCGTCACCGAGCCGGGACATGCCGGGCAGGTCAGTGGGCCGGCCGTCGAGTGGAAGTTGGTCGAGTTTGATATCGCCGGTGTGCAGGACAGTCCCCGCGCCCGACCGCACCGCGATGGCCAGCGCGTCGGGGATCGAGTGGTTGACGGCAAAGTATTCGCATTCGAATACTCCGTGGGTGCTACGCATCCCTTCAGCCACTTCGACGACCAGCGGTTTGAGGCGATGCTCACGACATTTGGCGGCAACCAGGGCCAGCGTGAATTTCGAACCGACCACCGGAATGTCGGGACGCAGCTTGAGCAGGAACGGAATTGCCCCGATGTGGTCTTCGTGCGCGTGGGTGAGGACCAGCGCTTCGACGTCGTCGAGTCGGTGTTCGATGTGACGAAGGTCGGGCAGGATGAGGTCGACGCCTGGCTCGTCGTGGGTGGGGAACATCACCCCGCAGTCGATGATCAACAACCGTCCGAGGTGTTCGAAAACGGTCATGTTGCGGCCGATTTCGCTGATTCCGCCCAGCGCGGTGATCCGCAGACCACCAGTGGCCAACGGAGCGGGCGGCGCCAGGTCTACATCCACCGGCTCACCTGAGCACCGAGGCCGCGCGCATGTCGGCGGCCAGTGCGTCGATCTGCTCAGCCGTCGCGGCGACTTGCGGCAATCTCGGGTCGCCGACCTCGATACCCTGCAGGCGCAATCCCGTCTTCGACATCGTCACCCCGCCGAGGCGGCCCATCGCATTGCACAGCGGGCTGATCGCGACAGTGATCTTGCGGGCAGTGGTGACGTCACCAGAAGCGAAGGCTGACAGCAGGTCCCGAAGCTGACTGGCCGCCACATGGGAGATCACGCTGATGAACCCGGTCGCGCCCATCGCCAGCCAGGGCAGGTTGAGCGCGTCGTCGCCGGAGTAGTACGCCAGACCGGTTTCGGCCATCAACTGCGCCCCGGCGTGCAAGTCACCCTTGGCGTCTTTGACACCGACGATGTTGGGGTGGGCCGCCAGCGTGCGAAGCGTCTCCGACTCGATCGGCACCACCGAGCGGGGCGGGATGTCGTAGAGCAGCACCGGCAACGGCGTCGCGTCGGCGATCGCAGTGAAGTGCGCTAACAGCCCCGCCTGCGGCGGCCGCGAATAGTAAGGCGTTACCACGAGCAGACCGTGCGCGCCCTCGGCCGCACTGGCCTTCGCCAGGTGGACGCTGTGTGCGGTGTCGTAACTGCCTGCCCCGGCGATGACCCGCGCCCGGTCGCCCACCGCCTCCAGCACAGCCCGCAGCACGGCCAACTTCTCGGCGTCGGTGGTGGTCGGCGACTCGCCGGTGGTCCCGGACATGACCAGGCCGTCACAACCCGCGTCGACCAGGTGCGTTGCCAAGCGGACCGCAGCCGGAAGGTCCAGGGAGCCGTCCGGCGCAAACGGCGTCACCATGGCGGTCAGCAGCGTTCCCAGGCGCGTGTAAACGTCGAATCCGCCGGTGCTCACGGACCAAGGTTACCTGGCGGTACCAAATGCGATTACTCCCGCGCGAGTGTGCGTGTTTGTACAGCGACACGCCGCCCGGCCTGTACAAGTGCGCACTTTCGCGCCCGTGGCAGGCCTGCTCAGGCCTCGGTGGCCAGCGGACTGGTCGCCACCTCGGTGCCGTCGGCCAAGGTGGCGATGTCGAAGTCGCCGAACACCGCCGGCGCCACGTCGACCAGCAGCCGCAGACACGCGATGGCCAGCCGCCGAATCTCGATGTCGGCGTGTTCGCTGGCCCGCATCGCGAGGAAATGTCGCCACGCGCGGTAGTTGCCGGTGACCACGATGCGGGTCTCGGTCGCATTGGGCAACACCGCCCGCGCGGCCTGGCGGGCCTGTTTGCGACGCAGATTTGCGTTGGGTTGGTCGGCGAACTTCTCTTCCAGCTTGCCCAGCAGTTCGGTGTAGGTCGCGCGACTGGCGTCGGCGGCGTCGGACAGGATGCGCCGCAATTCGTCGTCGTGCTCCATTCCCGGCGGGATGACGATCTGCGACTGCGCCTCCGGCACGTAGCGCTGCGACAGCTGCGAATACGAGAAGTGCCGGTGACGAATCAACTCGTGGCTGCACGATCGCGAGATGCCGGTGATGTAGAGCGAGACACTGGCATGCTCGAGCACCGAGAAATGCCCGACGTCGATGATGTGCCGCAGATAACTGGCGTTGGTCGCGGTCTTGGGGTTGGGCTTGGACCAGCTCTGATAGCACGCCCGACCGGCGAATTCGACCAGCGCCTCGCCCCCGTCGGCGTCGGTGTTCCAGTCCACGTCCGGCGGTGCGACGAAGTCGGTCTTGGCGATCAGTTGCACGTGCAACGGTGCGGGCTCGGCCACGGCGACCAACACTAGCGCGGGGCGTTTGCGCCGAGAAGCGGTCGGTTCCGCTGCTCGGGCGTCACGTGTGGATCCAATGTCACGTTCGACGGCGGCGGACTGCCGAATTCAGTGCACCCGCCAGATCGCCGCGCTTGCCGACGGTCATTCCCGACAAACCCAACCAACCCGCCATCGTCCCCAACTCCCCGGCCAGCGCCTCGGCCACCTGCGCCGGCGGACGATCGTCCTCGATGAAAGCGCCCACGACATGCAGCGCATTCGCGGTGCGATCGGCCTTGAGGTCGACCCGTCCCACCAACTCACCGTCGAGCAGGAACGGCCACACGTAGTAGCCGTACTGCCGCTTGTCGGCTAGTGTATAGATCTCGATCCGGTAGTGGAATCCGAACAGCCGCTGCACCCGCGGACGGAAAAAGATCAGCGGGTCGAATGGACACAGCAGCGCCGTGCCGCGGTCGTGTCGCGGAATCGTCTGTCCGGCAGGGAGATACGCAGGAGCCGACCACCCGTCGACCTCGACCTGCTCCAACTCACGGTCGGCGACAAGCGCGGTGATCGCAGGCTTGACCTGGGCGGCGGCCAGCCGGAAATAGTCGCGCAGGTCGGCCTCGGTGGCCACCCCCAGCGCGGTGGCGGCCCGCTGCACCAGCGTGCGAACAGCGAGGTCCTCGGCGACCTCGCGAGCCACCACCTCGGCCGGCAACACCCGCTCGGCCAGGTCGTAATGCCGGGCGAAACCCACCCGGGTCGCCGTGGTGAGCGTGCCGGCGGCGAACAGCGCCTCGGCCACCCACTTGGTGTCGCTGCGGCTGCCCCACCAAGCACCCCGCGGGCCCCGCGGTCCAGTGGCCAGGTGGGTCTCGATCTGACCGGCGGTGGCCGGTCCGAGCTCGGCGACGGCGGCGACGATTTTGTCGGCAAGCTGAGGATTGGCCTTGACGATGTGGGTCCCCCACCGTCCGTGCCGGTATTGACTCATCCGCCAGCGCATCAGCGGCCAGTCGTCGACCGCCATCAGCGCTGCCTCGTGCGCCCAGTACTCGACCAGCAGTCGTGGCGAGCGCGAGGTGTGCGCCCATGCCGCGCGATCCAGCACGTCGCAGTCATAGGGCCCAAGCCGGCTGAAGACCGGCGCATAGTGGGCCCGCACCGCGACCGACACCGAATCCAGCTGCAGCACGTGAATGTGTGAGATCAGTCGACGCAGGTGTGCACGGGTCACCGGACCGTTGGGCTTCGCATCGGCAAAGCCCTGCGCGGCCACGGCAAGTCGCCGGGCCTGCGCGACGCCGAGTGCGCTCACGCTCGCTGGTAGCTGTGAAACCGGTAGCGTAGGCCCGCGCGGCTGGTGTGCCACTCACCGGGCGTGCCGACCCACGCCTCGTCGAGAACCGGGGCCACGGCGTCGCCGTCGTCGCGGCGCAGGTCGATATCGATCTCGGTGACCTCACACCGGCTGGCCTGCGGTAGCGCTAGCGTGTAGATCTGCTCGCCGCCGATCACCCAGGTGTCCGGATCGGTTAGCGCGTCGTCGAGGCTTCCCACCACCGTGGCGCCGTCGGCGGCAAAGTCGGTTTGGCGGGTCACGACGACGTTTTTGCGGCCCGGCAGCGGCCGGACCTTCGCCGGCAGCGAATCCCAGGTGCGACGTCCCATGACCACCGTGTGACCGCGGGTGACTTCTTTGAAGTGGGCCTGGTCCTCGGGGAGTCGCCACGGGATGCCGCCGGCGCGGCCGATGACTCCGGACGTGGACTGCGCCCAGATCAGGCCCAGTCCGCTCATACGGCGACGGGCGCCTTGATCGCCGGGTGCGGATCGTAGCTTTTCACCACGACGTCGTCATAGGTGTAATCGAAGATCGAGTCACGCTGCGCAAGAACAAGTTTCGGATACGGCCGCGGATCGCGGCTCAGCTGCTGGGTGACCTGTTCGACGTGGTTGTCGTAGATATGGCAGTCGCCGCCGGTCCAGACGAAGTCGCCGACACCCAGGCCAGCCTGCGCGGCCATCATGTGGGTCAGCAGCGCGTAGCTGGCGATATTGAAGGGAACGCCGAGGAACAGATCGGCGCTGCGCTGGTAAAGCTGGCAACTGAGCCGGCCGTCGGCCACGTAGAACTGGAACAGCGCATGGCACGGCGCGAGCGCCATGTGCGGGATCTCCCCGACGTTCCAGGCCGACACGATGATGCGCCGCGAGTCCGGGTCGGTCCGCAGCAGGTTCAGGGCCGAGCTGATCTGGTCGACGTGATCGCCCGACGGCGTCGGCCACGACCGCCACTGCACCCCGTATACCGGACCGAGATCGCCTGTCGCACTGGCCCACTCATCCCAGATCGATACGCCATGCTGCTGCAGCCAGCCGACGTTTGAGTCGCCGCGCAAGAACCACAGCAGCTCGTAGATCACCGATTTCAGGTGCACCTTTTTGGTGGTGATCAGCGGGAAGCCCTGGGACAGGTCGAACCGCATCTGGTGCCCGAACAGACTGCGGGTACCGGTGCCCGTGCGATCGGCCTTCGGCGTGCCCTGCTCGAGTACCAGCCGCAGGAGGTCTTCATACGGCGTGGGGATCGACACGCGACTAACTTTAGCGGCGATCGCAAGCGCAGCGAAGATGCGCGCCGCGGGTCACCGCCATTTAGCGGGCGGCGATCGCAAGCGCAGCGAAGATGCGCGCCGCGGGTCACCGCCATTTAGCGGCGATCGCAAGCGCAGCGAAGATGCGCGCCGCGGGTCACCGCCATTTAGCGGGCGGCGAATGCCGGGGAGTAGAACGGATGGCATGCCGAACTTCACCGACACCGTCGCGACCCCCGACGGCTCCTGCCCCGTCCGCTTGTTCACCCCTGAAGGCCAGGGCCCCTGGCCGGGCGTCATCATGATTCCCGACGCCGGCGGAGTGCGGCAGACCTTCTTCGAGATGGCCGCCAAGCTGGCCGATTCCGGCTACGGGGTGCTGCTGCCCGACGTCTACTACCGCCAAGGCGACTGGGCGCCGTTCGACATGAAGACCGCGTTCTCCGATGACAACGAGCGCAAGCGGCTGATGTCGTTCATCGGCAGCATCAGCCCCGACGACTGGGCCTCGGATGCCAACGCCTACTTCGACTACCTGGCCGCTCGGCCCGAAGTCAGCGGAACGAAGTTCGGCATCACCGGCTATTGCATGGGCGGGCGCGCGGCGTTCACCATTGCGGGGCTCGTTGCCGACCGGGTCGCGGCCGCGACGTCCTTCCACGGCGGCGGACTGGTCACCGACGGCAACGACAGCCCGCATCTGCGGGCCGACCAGATCACGGCAGCGATCTACGTCGGCGGCGCGAAGGACGACGCGTCGTTCACCGCCGAGCACGCCGAGCAACTCGACAAGGCTCTGACGGCAGCCGGCGTCGAGCACACGATCGAAACCTACGCCGCCGGACACGGTTACGCCGTGCCCGACAACAGGTCCTATGACGCCGACGCCGCCGAGCGGCATTGGACAGCGATGCGAGAGTTCTTCGGGGCGAAGCTGAAGTAGTGCAGCATGCACGTCGACGCGATGACCCTCCCGCAGCCGCTCGGCCAGATCGGTGCGCTGGCCCGGCGGACCCAGGACGCCGGCTTCTCCGGGTTGCTGTTCACCGAGACCGGCCGCACCGCTTACCTCAACGCCGCGGTGGCCTCCCAGGCCGCGCCCGGACTCGAGTTGTCGACCGGCGTTGCGGTGGCATTTCCGCGCAGTCCGTTCGTGACCGCGGCTACTGCGTGGGAATTACAGGAGGCATCGGGCGGCAACTTCCGGCTGGGCCTGGGCACGCAGGTCCGTACCCACGTCGTTCGGCGGTACGGCGTGGATTTCGAGCGACCGGGCCCACGGCTGCGCGATTACCTGCTAACGGTGAAGGCCTGCTTCTCGGCATTTCGGTCCGGAAAGCTCGACCACCACGGCGACTTCTACAAGCTGGATTTCATTACCCCACAATGGAGTCCGGGACCAATCGAGGCGCCCGACCCTAAAGTCGACATCGCCGCGGTGAATCCATGGATGCTGCGGATGGCCGGCGAAGTGGCCGACGGCGTGCACGTCCACCCGATCGGCGAGCCGGGTTATCTCGCCCGGCACGTGATACCGAAAGTCGCCGAGGGGGCACAGAGCGCCGGCCGGTCACCGTCGAACGTCGCGATCATCGTGCCGGTGATGACGATTGTCGGCGACACCGACGAGGAGCGCGACGAGCAGCGCGAAGGTGTACGCGCCAGCATGGCGTTCTATGGCAGCACGCCCAACTACGCGTTCATCTGGGACGAAGCCGGGTTCGAGGGGACCACCGCGCGGATCCGGGAGAAGCAGAAGTCCGGCGACTTCGCCGCAATGGCAACTCAGGTCAGCGACGACCACGTCGCCGCGTTCGCCACCGAGTCGAGCTGGGACACGTTGGCCGACAAGCTGATCGAGAAGTACGGTGGGACGGCCACTCGGCTGGTGTTCTACAACGCTGTCGGTGATCCGGAACGCTTCGAGCGCTACGGCGAGGTCGCCCGTCAGGTCAGCGCCCGATCAGTCGCTGCATGAAATCGGGGTAACGCGCGCCTTGCACGTCAATACCGGCTGACACGGAATCGATTTCGTCGAGGTCGTCGTCGCTCAATGCGACGTCGGCTGCCCCGAGGTTCTCTTCGAGACGCTCCAGGCGCCGGGTCCCGGGGATCGGTGCGATCCACGGCTGCTGAGCGAGCAACCAGGCTAGCGCGATCTGGCCGGTTGTCGCACCCTTGCGGTCAGCGATCGTCTGCAGTAGGTCGACCACCGCACGGTTGGCCTCCCGAACCTCGGTGGCGAAGCGCGGGATGTTGTTGCGGATGTCAGTCTTCTCGAATTGCGTTCTCGCGTCGATACTTCCGGTGAGGAAGCCTTTGCCGAGCGGGCTGTACGGCACGAATCCGATATGGAGTTCGGCCAACGTCGGCAAGATCTCAGTCTCTGGTTCCCGCCACCACAACGAGTACTCGCTTTGCAGCGCTGCGACGGGCTGCACCGCGTGCGCCTGGCGAATGGTCTGCGCTGATGCCTCCGACATCCCGAAGTGCTTCACCTTGCCGCTGTCGATCAGTTCTTTGACCGCTCCGGCGACGTCTTCGATGGGCACCTCGGGGTCAACGCGGTGTTGGTAGAGCAGGTCGATGGTCTGCACACCCAGTCGGCGCAGCGAGTTCTCGGTGACCTCTTTGATGTGCTCGGGCCGACTGTTCAGCCCGGCGATATTGCCGTCAGCGCCGAAGGCGAACCCGAATTTGGTCGCGATCACCACCTGCTCGGCGAATGGCGCGAGGGCCTCGCCGACCAGTTCCTCGTTATCTCCGTACGCCTCAGCGGTGTCGAAGAAGGTGACGCCACGTTCGACCGCACCCCGGATCACCGCAATCATGTCGGTTCTGGGCCCGGACGGGCCGTAGCCTCGACTCATTCCCATGCAGCCCAGCCCAATTGCCGAGACCTCGAGATTGCCACCCAGATTGCGCTTGTCCATGTGTTACTCCCGCTACGATGCCGGCAGATCAACCAGCCCGGCCAACCGGGCGCGGTGACGGTAGGTAGTGCCGAATGCCAACTGATCGCTCTTGGCCCGCTTCAGATACAGATGCGCCGGATACTCCCACGTCATGCCGAGGCCGCCGTGCAGCTGAACGCACTCCTCGGCGGCGTGAACCGCGGCGCCACTGCAGTAGGCCTGCGCAACGGCCGCAGCGATCGTCGCGTCGGCGTCGTGCCGGGCACAGGTATCGGCGGCGTATCGGGCCGCCGCCCCGGCGGAGTTGAGTTCGACCCACAGATCCGCCAGCCGATGCTTGATGGCCTGGTATGAGCCGATCGCCCGGCCGAATTGCTTGCGCTGCTTGGTATACGCCAGCGTGGTCTCGAAACACCACTGCGCGACACCGAGTTGCTCGGATGCGAGTAGCGCCGCGCCGGTCTCCAGGGCCGCCGCCACCGCGGCACCGGCCGGCGAGGAGCCAACCCGCGACGAGGCCACATCGGAGAACTCCACGTTCGCGAGGGGTCTCGTCATGTCCAGGCTCAGAACCGGCGACACGTTCAGTCCCGCTGCGCCGCGGGCGACGGTGTGCAACTGCAGCCCATCGGCTCCGGCGACCGGAACCAGCAACACGTCGGCCTCCCCGACTCCGGCCACACTGGTGATCCGGCCGGACAGACCACCGCCACCGGCATCGACACCGTCGATCGTGTCACCGGGCGCGGTGGACAGTGGTACCGCCAGCGCAGCGGTCAGCGAGCCCGCCGCCAGGCCTTGGACCGTGTCGGTGTCTCCCACCTTCATCAGTGCGACGGTGGCCACCACCGCGCTGGACAGATAAGGCACCGGCGCGACAGCGCGACCGATCTCCTCCATCACCACGGCAGCTTCGCGGGCGGTTGCGCCCGCACCGCCGAGTTCCTCGGGCACCAACAGTCCGGCCATGCCCAATTCGGCGGCCAGTGTGTGCCACACGCCGGAAAAGTCTTGCGGTGCAGAGTCGTACAGGGATGTTATTGCTTCCGGCGGGCACCGGTCGGCGAACAGCCGTCGCACGCTGTCGCGTAATGCTTCCTCGGTGTCGGAGTACAGCAGATCGCTCATCGTGTTCACTTGTCCAGATCCTTGAAGGCAACGTCCTTGTCGACCCGGTGCTCCGGGGGCAGACCGAGAATGCGCTCGGCAATGGTATTGCGCAGTATCTCCGAGGTGCCGCCCTCGATCGAGTTGCCTTTGGCACGCAGGTAGCGGTATCCGGGATCGCGACCGATGAAGTCGACCGAGTCCGGTTGCCGCATCGTCCAGTCGTCGTACTGCAGGCCCTCTTCCGGGTGCAGTTCGATCTCGAACCCCGAAACCGCTTGCGCCAGGGCGGCAAATGCCACCTTCATCCCGGCGCCTTCGGGCCCGGGCTGTCCGACCGCGAGACGCTGACGTAGCCGCAGACCGGTAAGACGAACGACTTCGGCCTCCACCCACAGCTTCATCAGCTCGTCATGCATCGCGGCATTGCGCAACGCGGGCTGCGTCCGCCACGCCTCGGTGACCTTGCCGATGATCCCACTTTCCCGAGTGCCACCGGCCATCGAGCCGATGGCAACCCGCTCGTTGTTCAGCGTGGTGGTGGCGACCTTCCACCCACCGCCCTCGGCGCCGAGCCGGTTGGCGTCGGGCACGCGCACGTCAGTCAGGAACACCTCGTTGAATTCGGCTTCACCGGTGATCTGCCGCAGCGGGCGCACGTCGACGCCGGGGTCGGTCATGTCGAGAACGAAGTAGGTCAGGCCCTGGTGTTTGGGCACGGCCGGATCGGTTCGGGCGACCAGGATCGCCCGCTGCGCGTTCTGGGCGCTCGACGTCCATACCTTCTGCCCGTTGACGATCCAGTCCCCATTTTCCGAGCCGTCACGGACCGCTCGGGTGGCCACACCGGCCAGATCGGACCCCGCACCCGGTTCGCTGAACAACTGGCAGTAGATGTGCTCGCCGGTGAACAACGGCCGCAGAAACTCTCGCCGCTGCTCTTCGCTGCCGAACGCCGCGATGGTCGGTGCGGCCATCCCCATCCCGATGCCGTTGCGGGCACCCCCGCCACCGGGGGGCGCACCCGCCGCGGTCAACTCGTCCTCGACCTGCGCCTGGAAATCGCGTGACAGGTCCAGCCCGCCGGACCCGACGGGAAAGTGCACCCAGGCCAGCCCGGCGTCAAACCGCGCCGCGAGGAATTCGTGCGGATCGGCGTGTACCGGGTCGTGCTCGTCGAGCAGCGCCTGCACCCGGGCGTGCAGATCTTGCGCGTTCATCGGAAGCCCGCGGGATCGCCGAGCAGTCGGCCGCCGTCCAACACCAGCGTCTCGCCGGTGATCCAACTCGACTCGTCGGACACCAGAAAGGCGACGGCGGCCGCCACGTCGGGCGGTTCACCGATCCGGCCCAGTGCGGTACCTTTCGCCACCAGATCCTCGTGGTCTTTCCACAGCGCTTCGGCGAGCTTGGTCCGAACCACACCCGGGGCGATCGCGTTCACCCGAACCTTGGGTGAAAGTTCTAGTGCCAGTTGCTTGGTGACATGGATCAGCGCGGCTTTGGTCGCGTTGTACATGCCCATGTTCGGTGCCTGGTGCATCCCGCCGATGGATGCGATGTTGACGATTGCCCCGCCGTGTTCGCGCATCCAGGCTTTGGCCGCCAGCGACGTCCACAGCAGCGGCGCCCAGAGGTTGACGTCGAAGGTCTTGGCGAACCGGGCGTGATCCTGGTCGATCAACGGGCCGTATGCCGGGTTGGTGCCGGCGTTGTTGACCAGGATGTCGATGCTGCCGAAGCGGTCGAGGGCGACGTCGACGCAGTGCCGCGCGGCGTCTTCGTCGACAGCGTGTGCGGCAACGCCGATGGCGGTGCCGCCGACCTGCTCGGCCGCGGCGTCGGCGCTGTCCTGTTTGCGCGAGGTGAGCACGATGTTGGCGCCGCCCTGGGCCAGCCGCTGCGCGGTCGCCAGGCCGATTCCCCGCGAACCTCCGGTGATGAGTGCGGTAAGGCCGTTGAATTCGGTCATAGTCCCTCCATCAGGCTGTGCTGGTAGCGACGCATGCCGCGCAGCCAGCGGTCGTAGTCGGCGCCTTTGTGGCGATACATCTCCAGCACCGCGGGGTGCGGGAGAATCAGGAATTGCTCGTCGTCGATCGCGGCCAAGACGACCTCGGCGACGTCGTTAGCTTCCATCACGTCGCCCGCGGAGGTGACGGCCCGCGTGGCGAGCCGGGCCAGCGGATCGTCGGACTCCCCCGGCGAATACAGCAGCTTGGTGTTGACGCCCATCGGGCACAAGCAGCTGACCCGCACACCCTGGTCGCCGAAGGTGATGTTGAGCCACTCGGCGAATCCGACAGCGGCATGCTTGGTCACCGAGTAGGTGGCCGATCCGAGCTGCGTGAGCAACCCCGCGGCCGAGGCGGTGCTGACAAAGTAGCCTTCGCCGCGCTGCACCCAGCCGGGGACCAGCAGTTGCGCCGCGCGGATGTGCGCTTTGAGGTTCACATCGATGGATTGATCCCACTCGGCCTCGGTCACGTCGAGTCCCGCCACCCCGGTGATACCCGCGTTGGCGAAGTAGAAGTCGACTGGGCCAAACTCATTCTCCGCCAATGCAATCAGCTGTTGGATGTGACGGGTTTCGGAGCCGTCACCGCTGGCGGCGACGGCGACGCCGGGCCGGTCTGAGTTGAGGCCGTCGACAACCGCCTGGGCAGCGTCCCCGTTCAGGTCGGCGACCACCACCCGGGCGTCCTGGTGCGCCAGCTTGGTGGCCAGCGCCGCACCGATACCGTTGCCGCCGCCGGTCACGATGGCGACTTTGTCGGCAACTTTCACGAGCGATCTCCCTTCTGATGGGCCTGGATTTCACTGCATAACAGCCGGGTGATCCAGCCCCGGGTATCCGCCGGGTCGATCACGTCATCGAGTTCGAACGTGCTGGCCGAGGTGAGCGCCTTGCCGTGCTGATAGGCGGCCTCGACCAACGTGTCGAACAGTTTCTGTCGTTCCGCTGGATCGGCGATAGCGGCCAATTCCTTGCTGAAACCCAGCCGAACCGCGCCCTCGAGACCCATGCCACCGATCTCGCCGGTCGGCCAGGCCACGGTGAAAGCCGGAGCGTGGAAGGAGCCACCGGCCATCGCCATGGCGCCCAAGCCGTAGCCCTTGCGCAGAATCACCATCCCGAACGGCACGGTCAATCGCGCGCCGACGATGAACAGGCGACTGAAGCGCCGAACCGCGGCGTCGACTTCGGCGTCCGGGCCGACCATGAAGCCGGGTGTATCGCACAGCGAAATGATCGGCAGCCCAGCCGATTGGCACAGCGTCAAGAAATCGGCCATCTTGTCGGCCGCCTCGGCATCGATCGCACCACCAAGGTGATGACTGCTGTTGGCCAGCAAACCGAACGGCACGCCTTCGACGCGGACGAGCGCGGTGACCACCCCGACGCCGAAGTCGGCACGCAACTCCAGCACCGAGCCGATATCGGCCACCGACTCGATCGCGTGGTGCACGTCGTAGGCCCGTAACCGATGCTCGGGCAACACATGTCGCGCGCGCCGCGGATCGGGCGCCTGCCAGGTGTCCTGTCGGCCGTGGAAATAGGACAGATACTGCTTGGCCAGTGACACGGCATGGGCCTCGTCGCGGGCGGCCAAACCGACCACGCCGTTGCGCCGTTGCACGTCGATCGGCCCGATGTCCTCCGGCCGGTACTGGCCCAGCCCGCCGCCTTCGATCATCGCCGGCCCGCCCATGCCGATGTTCGCATCGGGCGTCGCGATCACGACGTCGCACGTGCCGGCCAGCGCCGCGTTACCGGCAAAGCACCTGCCGGACACGATCGAGACCAGCGGCACCCGGCCGCTGAGTGCGCCCAGCGCCCGAAAGGTGGGCACGTCGAGACCGGCGATGTTCGCGACGTCGGTGTCACCGGGCCGGCCGCCGCCTCCTTCGGCGAACAGCACGACCGGCAGCTTTTGGCGGGCCGCCAACTCGAAGATCCGGTCGGTTTTGGCGTGGTTACGCATGCCTTGTGTGCCCGCAAGCACGGTGTAGTCGTAGGACAACACCGCAGCGCGGGCGCCGCCAATCGTCGCCACCCCGGCAATCAAGCCGTCCGCAGGGGTGTTGGCTATCAAATCCTCTTCCGAGCGCCTGCTGCGCTGCGCGGCCACTGCCAGCGCGCCATACTCGACAAAGCTTCCCGGATCGATCAGATCGTCGATGTTTTCGCGCGCGGTGCGTCGATTCTGTTTGTGTCGCTTCGAGATTACCGCCGGCCGACCCCCGTCCAGGGTAAGTAGGTGACGCCGGCGGACTTTCTCGAGATCGGCGCGATCTCGGTCGAGGTCGAGCGAGGCGACCTCGGCGGGCCCTGCGTTGTCGCCATTGCGGGTGAACACCATCAGCGGGTCACCGGTTCCGATAACTTGACCGGGTGTCGCCAAGATCCGGACCGTGCGCACAGCATCCGGTGCGGGCAACAGGTGCTGCATCTTCATGGCTTCGAGGACGGCCAACTGCGCGCCGACGTCGTAATCCTGACCCTCTGAGGCGATCTCGACGACAGTACCGGCCAATTGGGCGCGCAACACTTCCTCTCCGGGATACAACTCCGGCGTCACGAGGTGGGTCTCGTGCTGCCGCTCCTGGGCGGCGGCGGCTAATACCGGCAGGTTCTCGTCGACGAAACTCGTGACCACTGGAGCCTCGTGAATGTCGTTGTGCGACAGAATCTCCTGCAGGAATCCGATGTTAGTTCGAATACCCTCGATGCCGAATTCGTCTAGCGCGCTCTGCGCTTTGCGCAGCGCGGCGGAGAACGACGATCCACGCACCCGGGTGATCACCTTGGCCAGCAACGAGTCGTAGCGCGGGCTCGGCGTGAGCCCGGTTCGGCCGAAGGTGTCGACTCGCACTCCGGGGCCACTCGGCGGGGAGAATACCGCGAGGGTGCCCGCCGCCGGAAGGACCGACCCGTCGGCGCCCATCGTCTCCATGTTGACCCGCGTCTGGATCGCGATCCCGCGTACTGCTGCCAGGGCGCCAATCACCTCATCGCCCTCGGCCACGATACCGGCCGGCAACCGGAGGTGGTGGAACGACGAACCCTGCGCGATCCGTAACTGCACGGCCACCAGATCGACTCCGGTCACCTCTTCGGTGATGGTGTGTTCGACTTGAATCCGAGGGTTGACCTCCAGAAACACGAATCGCTGTCCGGTGACCAAAAATTCGACCGTGGCGATTCCGCGGTAGTCGGCCCGCGCGCACAGCCGCGCTGCGGCCCGGTGCAGATCGCGCCGTAACGCCGACGAAAGGCCTTGCGCTGGAGCGATTTCGATCAGCTTTTGGTGGCGGCGCTGAATGCTGCAGTCTCGGTCGCCGAGTGCGAGCGCCCGCGACGGCGTCGCGACGATCTGCACCTCGATGTGTCGGGCGTCGGCCAGGTGTGCCTCGGCGAACAGCGCCGGATCGCCGAAACCGAGTTCGGCCTCATCGGCGCACTGGCGGTAGGCGTCGTCAATCTGCTCGGCACGGCGCACGATTCGCATGCCACGACCGCCGCCACCCGACAGCGCCTTGATCACGATCGGCCCGCCCTGGGCTTGGGCGAACGCACGGACGCCCTCGACGCTGGTGGGCCCGTCGGTGGCCGACAACACCGGCACCCCGGCCGCTGTCGCCGCGAACCGTGCCGAGGATTTGTTGCCGAACAGGTCGAGCGCGGCGGCGTCCGGTCCGACGAACGTGAATCCCGCTCCCGCGCAGGCCCGCGCGAACTCGGATTGTTCGCTGAGAAACCCGTAGCCCGGATGGATCAGTTCAGCGCCGCAGTTCTTGGCCGCCATCAGTATCGCGGCGTGGTCCAGATAGGCCGCCGGGCCGGTGCCGGGAAGCGGGATCGCCTCGTCGGCCGCGTGCACGTGCGGGCTGTCGGCATCGTCAGCTGCGTAAACGGCGACCGTGCTGAGTTCTAACTCCGTTGCGGTGCGGATGATTCGGAGCGCGATCTCGCCGCGGTTGGCGATCAACAGGCGCGTCACGTGCGGTCCTTCTCGAGGTCGACCATTGCGGGGGTTGGCGTTCGTCCCGATCCCATCATGCCGTCGCGACTATTGGCCCCTCTTTCCGGTAAGGCTTGTAGATTAGTGTCGCGTCGATGACGGACCGATTCAGCGAAGGACACGATGATCAAGCGTTACCTGCTCGCAGCCCTGGGAACCGCGCTGGCAACCGCGGGACTGACCGCGACGGCGCCCCCGGCCAGTGCCGGGTGCATCGATCCCGCGGGGATTCCGCTAGCGCAGATGTGTGACAGCCCCGTCGACAGCGACGGCATGTGGGAACGGTGCCTGACCACCTACCCGGGCGGACCGCTGAGCCCCGCTTCGGTCGACTGCAACACGATGAGTGCCGGCGACCCGCCCAAGGAGGCGGACCCGGTCATGCTGACGCCACCGACGCATATCGACGGTTGAGCTGAGGACTACCGCGGGAGCTGGCCCGGTCCCCGACTGGCCGCTGCGGTAGCGTCGGTCGGTGTCAATCAATCGACGCAAGATATTGGGCGGGGCGGGCCTGGCCGGCGCGGCTGCCGCCACCGGTGTTGGCGTTGACCGCTTGGTCTCGGGCTATCACACCGACAAAGACATGTCGCTCGCCGTCGATGCGGCGCGCTTCGGCGATCCGCGCATACCCGCCGAAACGCTCACCGACAGATCCCACCTGGTCCACCTCGGCGCCGCGCCGATCAGCAGTTTCGACGGGGGCTCGTTTCAGCAGGCCGACGAACGCAATTTCCCGATCCTCACCGGTCAGGAGGCCAGCGTCGTGTTGCTGACGTTGCAACCTGGCGGTGTGCGCGAACCGCACTGGCATCCCAGCGCGTGGGAGATCAACATCGTCACCAAAGGTGTCGCGAGCTGGCTTCTCGTTGACGGCAACGGCAACCACGAACATCTCGAACAACAGGTCGGCGACGTGGTGTTCGCCCCCCAAGGCTCGTTCCACTTCTTCGAAAACCGCGGCACCGACGACATGAAAATCGTCATCATCCAGAACACGAGTGCGGCCGAAGCAGAAGACAACATCGGCATCGGCGAGTCGATCAGCAAGCTGCCACCCCGGGTTTTATCCGCCATTTTCGGCGTACCCGCCGAAACATTCGACAAGTTCACGAAATATGACAAAGCAGCCATCATCCTGCGGCGGCATTAGGACGATTCAATGACCGATGACGCCGCACGCTTCGGCGATCCGCGCATACCCGCCGAAACGATCACCGACAAATCCCACCTGTTCCACCTCAGCGCCACGGCACCCGCCACCTACGACGGCGGCGCACAGCGACAAGCCCATGAGCAGAACTTCCCGATCCTCACCGGGCAAGAAGCCAGCATCCAACTGATCACGTTGCAATCCGGCGGTATTCGTGAACCGCACTGGCACCCCAGCGCGTGGGAGATCAACATCGTCACCAAGGGTGCCGCGAGCTGGGTTCTCATCGACGGAAACGGCAACTACGAAAGCTTCGAGGCCGGCGTCGACGATCTGGTGTTCGCGCCGCAGGGATCGCTGCACTACTTCGAAAATATGGGCAAGGAAGATCTGGAGGTTCTGATCATCCAGAATTCGAGCGCGGCTGAAGACAAAGACAACATCGGCATCGCCGAGTCATTGAGTCAACTTCCGCACCAAGCGTTGGCCGCCATTTTCGGCGTACCCGCCGAGACATTCGACAAGTTCAAAAAGTTCGACAGCGCCATCACCATCCTGCGGGCGCGTTGACCAGTCACTGCATGAGCGTTGCCGCGAGCGTCGCACCCAACTCGTAGCCGCGCTCGCGGGCACGGGCGTCCACCTCGCCGATGATCTCCAGCGCGTCAGCGGCCTTGGAGAGCGCCATCCCGGTGACGACCTTCTCCACCGACGAAACCGCGCCAACCGTGTCGTTGTTGCCGTGCACCCACAGGCCGTACGGCCGTCCGGCCACATGATCGAGGGTCGGGTAGTACACCGTGTCGAAGAAATGCTTCAGCGCTCCCGACATGTATCCGAGATTGGCCGGCGTTCCGAACAGGTAGCCGTCCGCATCGAGCACATCAGGAATAGTGGCGGCCAGTGCCGGCCGGGTCATTACCGCCACGCCGGCTATCTCCGGGTCGTTGGCCCCGGCCAGCACCGCTTCGAGGACTTCGCGGGTGGCCGGCGACGGCGTGTGATGAACGATCAACAGTGTCTTGGTCATTCGCGCCCTTGCAGCTCGACGGCCCTCTTCATCGATTCGCGAGCGCGGCTGCGATCTCCCGCGTAGTCGTAGGCGCGCGCCAGCCGGTACCAGCGGCGCCAGTCGTCCGGGTCAACGTCCAATTCGGCTCGCACGTCAGCGAATAACGCGTCAGCAGCGTCGCGTTCGATGCGCCCCGATGGCCGCCGCGGCAGCGCACTCACGTCGAGCTCCATCCCGTCCTCGGCGACAAGCCGCGCCAGCCGCTGGTGCTCGAAGCCGGCACGCAGCGTGGCGATCATTGCCCACAGCCCTATCACGGGCAGGAGCAGCAACGCGCAACCCAAGGCGATTGCCACGGCCCGCCCGGTGCCGATCATCAGCACTGCGGTCCTGCCCAGCAGCACGATGTACACCAGCAACGCCGCGCACATCAGTGCGATCAGCAACGGGATGCGCACACCACGCAAGTTCTGAGTCATCACAGGTCGAGCAGCGATTCGATTCCTATTGTCAGGCCGGGGTATTCGGCAACGCGCCGCACCGCCAACAGCACGCCCGGGACGAACGAGGTGCGGTCGATGCTGTCGTGGCGGATCGTCAGGGTCTCCCCTAACGTGCCGAACAACACTTCCTGATGGGCGACCAACCCGGCCAGTCGTACGGAATGAACCGGCACGCCGTCGACGTCAGCACCGCGCGCCCCCGGCAGGCTGGTAGTCGTAGCATCGGGGTTGGGCGGCAGGTCTTTTCGCGCTTCGGCGATCAACGCGGCGGTGCGGGCGGCGGTCCCTGAGGGGGCGTCCGCCTTCTGCGGATGATGCAACTCGATCACTTCGACCGACTCGAAAAACGGCGCGGCTTGCCTGGCGAAATGCATCGACAGCACCGCGCCGATCGCAAAGTTGGGCGCAATCAGCACGGCGACGCCCGGCTTGGCAGCCAGCCATGACCGCACCTGCTGCACCCGCTCATCGGTGAAGCCGGTGGTGCCCACCACGGCGTGAATGCCGTTGTCGATCAGGAACTCGAGGTTGCCCATGACGACGTCGGGATGAGTGAAGTCGATGACCACGTCCGTCTTGCTGTCGGTCAACAGGCTCAGCGCATCGCCGGCATCGACTTCCGCCGACAGGGTCAAATCCTCGGCGACCTGGACGGCGTGCACCATGGTCGTTCCGACTTTGCCCTTGGACCCCAGCACAGCTACTCGCATGTCTTCACCCTAGAGCGTGCCGACTTTATCCACAGTTGCGCCGTTGTCCACAGATGTCCGGCAATACGCCGTCCAGACGACCCCAGATGGGCGGAGGCTGACATAGCCTTTCGAACATGCATGCGATTACGGCGGCCCTCGACGCGCTGGACGCCGCAGTGACCACAATCAACAAGCTCGACTTCGCCGCCGCCGATCCGATTACCCGCCTGCACGCGCTCGAACGTCTCGAGACGGCGCGGCGTCGCCAGCTCGTCACAGGCCACGATCTTGTCGCCGGCCTTGCCCACGAGGACCCTGCCGACGTCGGCGGGCCGGTCCACAAGGTGATCGCCGACTGGCTCCGGATCAGCTGCGCAGACGTTCGCCGCCGTCTCCGCGAGGCCGAGCAGTTGCGACCGCGCACCACGATCACGGGCGAGTCGTTGCCGCCGGCGTTGCCCGCGACGGCCCAGGTCTGGAG
>NZ_JBYCLA010000408.1:0-4607 GCF_057473665.1 Mycobacterium sp. TH-M25 | reverse complement strand
TATAGGAGTTGCCGTTTTCGACAGTTGGGTACGGGTAAATGTACGGGTTGACAAAATTCTGCAACCCTCCTGTCATGCTCGTGAACACCTCCAAAGTGACTTTCATGTTGGGTCCCGCAGTGACTCGTCTGAGATCCGCGAGATCAATCTTGACCGGCTTGCCATTGATTTTCTTGGGCAATTTACCATCCCATTCAGTGTCATCCGGCTCCAGGCAGACGACTGGCCGCCAAGCTGTCCCCAAAGAACCTCCACTGAGCTCATGATTAATGGCCCATATGACGGTGTCGCCGTCCCCGCAGGTTGGGTTGGGGAAGTATTGCGTCGGTGGCGCGGGCGGGGCGGCATGGGCAGTAGCGGTCCCACCAATTGCGGTGGCCATGCCGGCGGCTACCACGCCAGCAATCACACGTGCACGCACAAAACCAACTGTCATTGCTAAGTACCTCACATTCGGGGAATTGATTGATTCTCCAAAAACAGCCGTGCATACGCCGATAGGGCAAGACAAATATCAAATCGCCGGGTGAACCGGATCTAACGCATCCGAATACCCGGCCCGATCACGTGCGATGTGGTATGAGTCGACATATTTAATACCATATCGTATGCGATACTTTATCGTATCGACGACCTTATGACAAGGTCAGTGTGTCAACGCCGTCCTGATTCGGGCGACACGCCCTAGCGAACCTTGGTCGCTAGGCTAACCGGGTGAATCTCGACGGCAATCAAGCCTCCATCCGCGAGGTTTGCGATGCCGGCCTGCTGGCCGGCGCGCTGACGATGGTCTGGCATCGCGGAGAAACGTTGCAGGTCAATGAGATCGGTTACCGAGACATCGATGCGGGCCTGCCGATGCAAAGAGACACGCTGTTTCGTATCGCGTCGATGACCAAGCCGGTCACGGTGGCCGCGGTGATGAGTCTGGTCGACGACGGCAAGCTGGCACTGCACGACCCGATCACGCGCTGGGCGCCGGAATTGGCCGAGCTGCGGGTGCTCGACCAACCGGACGGTCCGCTCGACCGGACGCACCCGGCGCGGCGCCCCATTCTGCTCGAGGATCTACTCACCCATACCAGCGGCCTGGCCTACGGCTTCTCGGTACCCGGGCCGATCTCGCGGGCATACCTGCGACTGCCATTCGGTCGGGGCTCCGACGCTTGGCTGACCGAGCTGGCCGCGCTCCCGCTAGTACATCAACCCGGCGACCGGGTCACTTACAGCCACTCGATAGACGTGCTGGGCGTCATCGTGTCCCGCATCGAGGGCAAACCGTTTAACCAGGTTCTCGACGAACGAATCCTGGGCCCGGCGGGCATGACCGACACCGGGTTCTTCATCCCCGCCGACATGCGGCCACGCGCAGCGACCATGTACCGACTCGACGAGAAGAACCAGCTACGACACGACGTGATGGGGCCACCACATGTCAAGCCACCGTCATTCTGTAACGCCGGCGGCGGATTATGGTCGACCGCCGACGACTACCTGCGGTTCGTGCGGATGCTGCTCGGTGACGGAACAGTCGACGGCGTGCGAGTGCTATCCGCTGAGTCGGCGCGCCTGATGCGCACGGACCGGCTCACCGACGAACACAAGCGGCACGCCTTCCTTGGGGCGCCGTTCTGGGTTGGCCGCGGGTTCGGGTTGAATCTGTCGGTGGTGACCGACCCGGCGAAGTGCGCGCCACTATTCGGGCCGGGCGGGCTTGGGACATTTAGTTGGCCTGGCGCCTATGGGACGTGGTGGCAGGCCGACCCGGCCGCCGACCTGATCCTGCTGTACTTGGTCCAGAATTTGCCTATGCTGTCCTCCGACGCCGCGGCCGCCGTCGCGGGTAACACTTCGCAGGCGAAGCTGCGAACGGCACAACCCAAGTTCGTCCGCCACACCTATCGTGCGCTAGGGCTTTAGCGGAGATGGTCAATTACCCCCCTGACCGGATGGCCGGGCCGAGACTGTTGCTGCGCCTACCCGAGCTCGACGACGCCGGCCCGATTTTCCAACGGGTCGCCCGCGATCCTGAGGTCACGCGATATCTGCTGTGGACGCCACACCCCGACGTCGCGGCAACGCGACGGGTCATCGCCGAGCGCACCAATGTCAGCGACAACGAGCGGACCTGGGCCATCACGCTGCGAAACAGCGGCGATGTCATCGGGTTGACCAGCTGCCGACGCCCGGTGCGGCACTCCGTCGAAGTTGGGTACTGCCTCGGTCGGCGGTGGTGGGGCAAAGGTTTGATGTCGGAGGCGCTCACCCTATTGCTCACCGCGCTGAACACCGACCCGGACGTGTACCGGGTCTGGGCCACCTGCAGTGTCGACAACACACGCTCGGCGCAACTGATGGAACGAGCCGGCTTCGCGTTGGAGGGCCGGCTCGTCCGCCACGCCGTCTACCCGTCTATGGGCTCTGAACCGCGCGACAGCTTGCTTTACGCAAAAATCTTGCGCTGACTCAGCTGACGGTCGAGGCGCTCGATGGTGGCACGTTGTGATTGTGACCGGAGTGAGCTTGCGGCGAACGGAAACAGGTTCTAGTTTTGTCGCCGTGGCTTTGGCTATCGCCGATCCCGCTGCCGACATCAGTAACGCTGTGTTTGACTAACGCCGGCCGTCGCTGCCCAAGCTGAACAATATTTTGTGCACTGCGAGATCGCGGAATACCAAGTGCCGTGCAGTCTTTTGCTGGTCGACGTGGTGAAGCATTCACCTGCAGGCAAGCCTGTCTAGCGCTGGACCGAGGAACTAACCGAGGCGCGACCCGCCAATAACGTGCAGACAAGCCGCGTGACAAACGGGGCTTGACGGCGCTGCACAGCCAATTTGGTCAAGCGCCGCTTATATTCAATAATGAGTAAACGTTTGACGTCGTGCCGCTTCCGGGCTCTCCGCAGATGAGGGTGTAGAGGATGCTGGCGCGTCGTTGGCCGGGTAGGGGTCGAGGTCTTTCAATGATTGATGGAGATTCCTACACCAACCCATCCCGAAAGACCTCGACGTGCACGATGCCACCGGTGCGGGCTTTGCCTGCGCTGACTTGACCACTTTCAGTCGACTCGATGCACTCGAGCTTGAGGTGACCGGGCAACACCTGGACCCAGATCGGGCGAGGAAGGCGTTTCAGGGGGTTCCCTCTGCTTACACGCACACTGACGAGGATGACGACGAGGATCGTGTCACAGCTTAGCGACTCAGGTTTGCTACCGGCGAATAGATCTACCGGCAATATGTTGATTGTAGAGTTGAAGAGAAAGTAACCGAGGTGCCAAATTTCAACGCATTACCACCCGAGGTCAACGTTACCAATATTCAGGGTCCAGGTTCTAAGCCGATACGGACCGCTCAAACAGCATGGGAAAGTCTGGCGAAAGAGTTGGCTTCTGCGGCGGACGGGTGGGGAACTCAAGTGAGCGCGACGCAATACTCGTTTAAAGGTCCGGCAGCGGGCTATTTTTTACAAGCGGCAAAGCGGTACCACGCCTGGCTGTATAACCACGCCTACACGGCCAATTGTACCGCCGCGTCTCTCGATGAAGCGGCGCAGGCCTACGACAGGGCGGTCAAGGCGATGGTGCCGACATCTACGATAGTGGCAAACCGCGCGGCTGCCTTAACTATGAAGACAACCAACCTTTTGGGGCAATTCACCACCAAAATCGCGGAGCTGGACCGCAGCTACGAAAAAATGTGGGCCAGAAATGCGAACGCGATGCATGAGTATCAGTTTGCCGCCTTCGAACTTATGAGGCAGGTTGAAGAAGCAGGAATTACACCTGCGCCGCTGGTAGTCCACGGCTTTTACAGGCCGTTCGGCAGCTTTCAAACCACCATCGAAGAAGAAACGGCAATCTGATTCTTGGTGGATTGGTGCCGGCGCTGTGTCGAGGAAGGCGTTTCAGGGTTCTCCCGCATCTGCTTACACGCACACTGACGAGGATCGTGTCACAGCTTAGCGACTCATGGTTTACTACCGGCGAATAGATCTACCGGCGATATGTTGATTGTAGAGTTGAGGAGAAAGTAACCGAGGTGCCAAATTTCAACACATTATCACCCGAGGTCAACGTTAGCAATATTCAGGGTCCAGGTTCTATGCCGATACGGACCGCTGTAAAAGCATGGGGAGATCTGACGGTAGAATTGTATACTCAGATGGGACGGTGGAAAAATCAAGTTAGCGCAACACAAGACTCGTTTAAAGGTCCGGCAGCGCGCCATTTTATAGACGCGGCAAATCAGTACACTTCCTGGTTAAATGGACACGCCGGAACGGCCAGTGCGACCGCCGTGTATCTCGGTCTAGCGGCGCAGGCCTACGACAGGGCGGTCAAGGCGATGGTGCCGACATCTACGATAGTGGCGAACCGCGCGGCAGCCTTAACTATGAAATCAACTAACCTTTTGGGGCAATTCACCGCCAAAATCGCGGAGCTGGACCGCAGCTACGAAAAAATGTGGGCTCGGAATGCGGAAGCGATGAATGAGTATCAGTTTGCTGCCTTCGAGATTATGAGGCAGGTTGAAGAAGCAGGAATTACACCGGCGCCGCTGGTAATCCACGGCGGCTCTTCCAGGTCCAGTGGCTATCATCCCATC
>NZ_JBYCLA010000407.1:0-9257 GCF_057473665.1 Mycobacterium sp. TH-M25 | reverse complement strand
CGGGTCAAAGTCGATGCCGGGCGCAATCGCTACTCCGGTGTCGGCCAACAGCTTCGAACAGAACACCATCGAATCGTTGGTGAAGTCGGAGACGTCCGCATAGACGTAGAACGCCCCGTCGGTGGGGGCCAGCCGGTCGATGCCGATGCGCCGCAGACCGTCGAGCAGTCCCGTGCGGTTGGCGGCGTACTGGTCCAGGTGTCCTTCGGCTTCCTGGACAGACTGTGGCATGAACGCCTCGACCGCGGCGCGCTGGGACAGTACGGGTGGGCAGATGGTGAAATTGCCGGTCAGCCGGTCTACCGCCCGACGAAGCTCGGCCGGCACCAGCAGCCAGCCCAGCCGCCAACCTGTCATCGCGAAATACTTGGAAAAGCTGTTGACCACGAACGCATTTCGCGACGTTGCCCAGGCGCAGCTGGTCGACGGGGCGCCGTCGTAGACCAGCCCGTGGTACACCTCGTCGCTGATCAGCCGCACGCCCGTCTCGTCGCACCAGGACGCGATCGCGGTGAGTTCTTCGGGAGGGATTACGGTGCCGGTCGGGTTGGCGGGGCTGGCCACCACCACGCCCCGCACCGGTGGGTCGAGTGCGGCCAGCATCTGCGCGGTCGGCTGGAATCGGGTCTCGGGTCCGCATTCGATCACCACTACCTCGCACCCCAGCGCCGACAGGATGTTGCGGTAGCAGGGATACCCGGGGCTGCTGACCGCCACCCGGTCGCCGACGTCGAAGCAGGACAGGAACGCCAGCAGAAAGCCGCCGGACGAGCCCGTCGTCACCACCACGTCGTCGAGGTCGACCTGCACGCCGTAGCGATCGAGATACGACACCGCGATCGACGACCGCAATTCCGGAATACCCAGCGCCACAGTGTAACCGAGCTGGTTGCGGTTTAGCGCGTCGATGGCGGCGGCGCGCACCGGTTCCGGAGCCCCGGCGCTCGGCTGACCGGCCGATAGGTTCACCAGATCGCCGTGGCTGCGTTGGCGCTCGGCAGCCGCCAGCCAGACATCCATCACGTAAAACGGCGGAATCCCGGCGCGTAGCGCGACCCCATCGGTCATGACCGTAAGGCTAGAACACTTCGGCTTCCAGCCGGCGCAAGTGATCGCGCGGCGGACCCAGCAGTTGCGAACTGCCGTGTGCGCGTTTGAAGTACAGCTGCATATCGTGTTCCCAGGTGATCGCGATACCGCCGTGCAACTGGATGCCCTCGGCCGCCACCGTGCTGAACGCCTCGCTGGCCGTCACACGGGCCAGCGCCGCGGAGGTCGGTGACAGCGCGTCGGCGGCCTCGTTCACCACGGCGCGAGCGGCCTGGACGGCGACATAGAGGTCGGCCATCCGGTGCTTGAGGGCCTGGAAGCTGCCGATCGCCCGGCCGAACTGCTGCCGCTCTTTGGTGTAGGCGACGGTCAGTTCCAGACAGCGGGTGGCCGCGCCGACCTGTTCGGCGGCCAGCAGGATCGCCGCCGCGTCGGCGAGCCCGGGATCGGCGCCGATCGGAGTGGTGCTGACCGGAGTCAGCCGGGCCAGCCGTCGGGTCGGATCCATCGCAGCGACGGGTTGGGCGCTGAACTCGGTCCACCGCTCGAGTGTGCCGTCGACAGCCTCGATCACGATATCGGCAGCGTCGCCGTTGATCACATAGTCGCGGTCGAACACCGCCGCGCCGATCATCGCGCCCTCGGCCAGCGACCCGAGCGTGTCCGTGTCGGGTTCGTCGGCGGCCAGTAGTGCGAGTTCGGCCAGTGTGGTGCCGAGTAGCGGGCTGGGCACCAGGTTCTTACCGAGTTCCTCGACGACGACGGCCGCATCGCCGAGGGTGCCGCCGGCGCCGCCGAATGCCTCGGGCACGATCAGCGCGGCGGCGCCGACCTGTTCGCACAACAGTCGCCACAGCGATTCGTCATAGCCGCGTTCGGATTCCATCGCCGCGCGGACCGCGGCTGGGGAGGCGTGCTTGCCCACCACGGTCGCGACGGTCTCCCGCAGCAGTTCCCGCTCGTTGGTCACAGCGCCTCCAGAACCCTTCGCCGGTGGGCGGCCGGGTCGCCCCAGGCCGGTCGCAGCGCCTGTACCCGCAGCAGCCACAGCGACAGGTCGTGCTCGGCGGTGAAGCCGATCGCGCCGTGGGTCTGCAACGCCGAGCGCGCCGCCAGCAGGGCGGCGTCCGACGCGGAAGCCTTGGCGGCGCTGACATCTCGCGCGGTGTCAGGAGCTGCACCGGCCAGCGACAGCGCGGCGCCGTACACCAGCGGGCGAGTCAACTCTAGCGCGGTGTGTACGTCGGCCAGCTTGTGCTTGATCGCCTGATACGAGCCGATGGCGCGGCCGAACTGGGTGCGCTGCTTGGCGTAATCGACCGCGGCATCCAGCAGTGCCTGGCCGGCTCCCAGCAGTTGAGCAGCGGTGGCCAGCGCGCCGAATTCGTAGGCGCGCGGCACGTCGGCCTGCCAGTGCGCATCGGTGGCCTTGACGTCGAACAGCTTTCGGCTGGGGTCGACCGACTCGTGCTGCTCGGCGGCCCTCGCCTCGCTGACCGTTCCGTCCGGGTCGGCGAGCAGGGTCAGGCCGGCGGTATCGGCGTCGACGGCGCGCGGCACGTGTGGAGGAAGGGCGACCGTCGCGATCAGATCACCCGATGCGAGCGCCGCGCTGCGTTCGTCGTCGGCGAGCAAAACCGGTGCTACCGCGATCGATTCGATCACCGGACCAGGCACCCCCCAGCGGCCGAGTCGTTCCAGCGCGACGACGAGATCGACCGGGTGGGCCTCGACGCCGTCGAACCGCTCTGACACGGCCAGCGCGGTGATGCCGAGGTCGGCCAGTAGCCCCCATACTTTGCGACCCGGCCCGGTGTCGCCGCGCGCCCAGGCGCGCACCGCACCCGGTAGATCGGCGGCAGCCAGCGCCGCGTCGATGCTGGCGGCGAAGTCACGCTGCTGCTCGTCGAGATCAAATCTCATTTGGCTTTCTCCCGGGGCAGTCCCAGCAGCCGCTCGGCGATGATGTTGCGCTGGATCTCGTTGGTACCCGCATAGATCGGACCACCAAGGGCGAATAGCAGTCCTTCGGTCCAGGCATCGGCAAGTTCGCCGTCGGCGCCGCGGATCTCGCACGCCGTCTGGTGTAGCGCCACGTCCAGGTCTGACCAGAACACCTTGGTCACCGACGACTCGGCGCCCAGTTCACCGCCGCCCGCCAGCCGGGTCACGGTGCCGAAGGTGTGCAGGCGATAGGCCTGCGCCTTGATCCAGGCATCGGCAACCTCATCTCCGAACAATCTGTCGCCCTTGGACTTCCACACTTGGGCAAGGCGCTCGGCCGACGCCAGGAATCGGGCCGGGCTGCGCAGCGACATACCGCGTTCGTTGCTCGACGTGCTCATCGCGGCCCGCCACCCGTCGTTCACCGCGCCGATCACGTCGGCGTCGGGCACAAAGACGTCGTCGAGGAAGATCTCACCGAACCCAGTGTCGCCGCCGAGCTGAGCGATCGGCCGGACGGTGATGCCATCGGCCTTCAGGTCGAACATGACGTAGGTCAAGCCGCTATGCCGCTGCGCCTCGGGATCGGAGCGGAACAACCCGAAAGCTTTGTCGCCAAAGGGCGCTCGCGAGCTCCAGATCTTTTGACCGTTGAGCAGCCAGCCGCCGTCGGTATGGGTCGCGGTCGAGCGCAGTGAAGCCAGGTCGCTACCGGCTTCCGGCTCCGACCAGGCCTGCGCCCAGATCTCTTCGCCGCTGGCCATTTTCGGCAGGATTCGATCCAACTGCTCTTCGGTGCCGTGTGAGAACAGCGTCGGCGCCAGCATCGAGGTGCCGTTGGCGCTGGCCCGCCCCGGCGCTCCGGCGCGGAAGTACTCCTCCTCGTAGACCACCCACTGCAACAAGCTCGCGTCCCGGCCGCCGTACTTCTCCGGCCAGGTGATCACCGACAGTCCGGCGTCGAAAAGCGCCTTGTCCCAATCACGATGCTGCTGGAAACCCTCGGCCGTGTCGTAGGAATGCGCGGGAAACGCATGCCGGTGCGACGAGAAGAACTCGCGCACCTCCCGCTGGAACGTCAGCGTCGCGTCGTCGAAGTGCAGATCCATTACGCCATCTCTCGCAGTAGCGGTTTGACCACCTTGCCGCCCGCGTTGCGGGGCAGCGACTCGACAAACCTCACCGAACGCGGGGCTTTGAAGTTCGCCAAATATTCGCGGGCGTAGCCGATCACCGATTTTTCGTCGAGCCCCGAATCGGCCCGCGTCACCAGAAAGGCTCGGCCGACTTCGCCCAGTCGCTCGTCGGGAACACCGATCACCGCGCAGTCCACCACACCGTCGAGGCGCGTCAAGACTTGTTCGATCTCGGCGGGGTAGACGTTGAACCCGCCGCAGATGTACATGTCCTTGAGCCGGTCGGTGATCGCGAGATTGCCGGCGGCATCAAGCTTTCCGATGTCTCCGGTGTGCAGCCAGCCGTCGGCGTCGATCGCCGCGGCGGTGGCGTCCGGGTCGTCGAGATAGCCGAGCATCACGTTGGGCCCACGCAGGAGCACCTCACCGGTCGCATCATCGATCCGCACCTCGAAATCGGCAATGGGCCGCCCGCAGGTGGTGGAAACCGTGACCGCGTCGTCGTCGGGGCGGCACATGGTGCCCATCCCGTTGGACTCGGTCAGACCGTAGGCGGTCAGCACGATGTCGAAGTCGAGTTCGTTCTGCATCCGCTCGATCAGCACCACCGGTACCGTCGCGGCGCCGGTGACCGCGAATCGCAGTGAACTCAGGTCGTAGTTGCCGCGAGAAGGATGGTCGAGCAGCGTTTGGTAGATCGTCGGCGGCCCGGGCAGCACGGTGATTCGATGTTCGGCGACCGTACGCAAGGCCTGCTCGGCGTCGAAGGTCAACTGGGGGATCAGGGTGGCGCCGGTCTGCAGGCACGCCAGGATCCCGGCCTTGTAGCCGAAGTTGTGGAAAAACGGGTTGATGCACAGGTAGCGGTCGGCGCTGCTGATTTTGCCGATGGCCGCCCATGCCGCGGACCCGTTCAGCGACTGCCGGTGTGCGCACAGCACGCCTTTGCTGCGGCCGGTGGTGCCAGATGTGAACAAGATGTCAGACAGGTCATCGGGCCGGACCGCCGCGGCCCGGGCATCGGCGGCCGCGACATCGCACCCGCGGCTGATGAACTCGTCCCACGTCCCGTCGTCGGCATCCACGGGCACCTGCACGATGTGCCGCAGATCCGGCAGCGTCGAGCGGTCGAGGTCGCCGACTCGGCGGGCCCCGAGGAATTGCCCCATCGCCACCAACAGCGGGGCGCCGGTGCGGGCCAGGATGTCGGTGGCCTCGGCCGCGGTGTAGCGGGTGTTCAGCGGTACCACCACGGCCCCGGCGTAGTGCGCGGCCAGGCAGGCGACCACCCAGTGCCAGGTATTCGGCGACCAGAGCGCGACCCGGTCGCCGGGGTTCACGCCGAGGCTGATCATGGCTGCCGCGGCACGACGCACCTCGTCGCGTAGTGCGACGAAAGTGAGGGTCCGATCCGCGGTGACCAGCGCGTCGTGGTCGGGCAGTTCGCCCGCGATGTGGTCCAACGCCGCAGGAATGGTCTGCGGGTGGCTCGACATCGAACTCCTCGGTGCTGATTGCTAGCGCCGGGCTAACAAGCAAGTGCTTGGTAGGTTAGCCTACTAGGGTGCAAGGCGTCGAGGAGTTCCGGGCCGAGGTCCGTGACTGGCTGGCCGAGAATCTGGTCGGCGAATTCGCTGCCCTCAAGGGGCTCGGCGGGCCGGGTCGTGAACACGAGGCGTTCGACGAGCGGCGCGCCTGGAACCAGCATCTCGCCAAGGCCGGCCTGACGTGTCTGGGGTGGCCGGTCGAACACGGTGGCCGCGGCCTGTCGGTGGCGCATCGGGTGGCGTTCTACGAGGAATATGCGATCGCCAACGCCCCGGCCAAGATCAACCACTTCGGCGAGGAACTGCTGGGCCCGACGCTGATCGCGTTCGGCACGGCTGAACAGCAGCAGCGGTTCCTGCCGCGGATCCTCGACGTCACCGAACTGTGGTCGCAGGGTTATTCCGAGCCCGGCGCCGGCAGCGATTTGGCCAACGTGGCCACCACTGCGGTGCGCGACGGCGACCAGTGGGTGATCAACGGCCAGAAGGTGTGGACGTCGCTGGCGCACTGGGCGCAGTGGTGTTTCGTGGTCGCGCGGACCGACCGTGCCGCCTCCAAGGGGGCATCGCAGCGCCACGCCGGGTTGTCGTACCTGCTGGTGCCGCTATACCAGCCCGGCGTGGACGTCCGCACGATCGTCCAGCTGACCGGTGACTCGGAATTCAACGAGGTGTTCTTCGACGATGCCCGCACCGATGCCGACCTGGTGGTCGGCGAGCCGGGCGACGGCTGGTGGGTCGCGATGGGAACGCTGACGTTCGAGCGCGGTGTCTCGACGCTCGGTCAGCAGATTGTCTACGCCCGTGAGCTCGAATCCGTCGTGGAGCTCGCCAAAAAGACTGGCGCGGCAGAGGATCCGCTGATCCGCGAGCAGCTGACGCGGTCCTGGGCGGGGCTGCGGGCGATGCGTTCCTACGCGCTGGCGACGATGGACGTCGAACAACCCGGGCAAGATAACGTCTCGAAGTTGTTGTGGGCCAACTGGCATCGCGAGCTCGGCGAGATCGCGATGGACGTGCAGGGCAAGGCCGGCCTGGTATTGCCGGGTGGTGACTTCGACGAGTGGCAGCGGCTGTATCTGTTCACCCGCGCCGACACCATCTACGGCGGCTCCAACGAGATTCAGCGCAACATCATTGCCGAGCGGGTGCTCGGCCTACCCAGGGAGGCTCGATGACGCTGGCCGTCGCGCCGAAAGAAGTTGCCGGACACGGGCTGCTGAAGGACAAGGTCGTGGTCGTCACGGCCGCGGCCGGCACCGGAATCGGTTCGGCCACCGCCCGGCGGGCGCTGGTGGAAGGTGCCGACGTCGTCGTCTCCGACCACCACGAACGACGGCTCGGCGAGACCCGCGACGAACTGACCGCGCTCGGTCTCGGCCGGGTGGAGAGCGTGGTCTGCGATGTCACGTCCACCGCGCAGGTCGACGCCCTGATCGCCTGCACCACAGCACGACTGGGCCGCCTCGACGTGCTGGTCAACAACGCCGGCCTGGGCGGCCAGACGCCGGTCGTCGACATGACCGACGACGAGTGGGACCGCGTTTTGAACGTCACCCTGACCTCGGTGCTGCGCAGCACGCGGGCGGCGCTGCGGTATTTCCGCGACGCGGACCACGGCGGCGTCATCGTCAACAACGCCAGCGTGCTCGGCTGGCGCGCCCAGCACTCGCAGTCTCACTATGCCGCGGCCAAGGCCGGTGTGATGGCATTGACCCGGTGCAGCGCAATCGAAGCCGTCGACTACGGGGTGCGGATCAACGCGGTGTCGCCGAGTATCGCGCGGCACAAGTTCCTCGACAAGACCAGCTCGAGCGAACTGCTCGACCAGCTCTCGGCCGATGAGGCGTTCGGCCGGGCCGCCGAGCCGTGGGAGATCGCTTCGACTATCGCGTTCCTGGCCAGCGACTACTCGAGTTACCTTACGGGAGAAGTTATTTCGGTGTCGAGTCAGCACCCATGAGCGAGTCTCCGAACAGTCGGCGCGACGAGTTGCTGGAACTCGCCGCGACAATGTTCGCCGAGCGCGGATTACGGGCCACCACCGTGCGCGACATCGCCGACAGTGCCGGCATCCTGTCCGGCAGCCTGTACCACCACTTCTCCTCCAAAGAAGAGATGGTCGATGAGGTCCTGCGAAATTTCATGGACTGGCTTTTCGCCCGCTACCAGGAAATTGTTGACACACAACCGAATTCGCTGGAACGGCTCAAGGGTTTGTTCATGGCGTCGTTTGACGCCATCGAGCATCGACACGCCCAGGTGGTCATCTATCAAGACGAGGCCAAGCGACTGCTGCCGCAGCCGCGGTTCTCCTATCTCGAGGACCTGAACAAACGTCAGCGCAAGATGTGGGTCGACGTGCTGCACCAGGGCATCGAGGAAGGCTACTTGCGCCCCGATCTCGATGTCGACCTGGTGTACCGCTTCATCCGTGACACCACATGGGTGTCGGTGCGCTGGTATTCCCCCGGCGGACCGCTGACCGCGCACCAGGTGGGGCAGCAATATCTCGCCATCGTCCTAGGCGGCATCACCACAGAAAGAAGTTAGATATGGCTCCCATTAATCAGGCATACGTCATCGATGCCGTACGAACCGCAGTGGGCAAGCGCAACGGATCGCTGGCCGGGGTGCATCCGGTCGATCTGGGCGCGCTCGGCTGGCGCGGACTGCTCGACCGGGTCGACATCGACCCCGCCGCCGTGGACGACGTGATCGCCGGCTGTGTCGACGCGATCGGTGGGCAGGCCGGCAACATCGCGCGGCTCTCCTGGCTGGCGGCCGGCTATCCCGAAGAGGTTCCCGGTGTCACTGTGGACCGGCAGTGTGGTTCCAGCCAGCAGGCTATTTCCTTTGGTGCGCAAGCCATCATGGCGGGCACCGCGGACGTCATCGTGGCCGGCGGCGTGCAGAACATGAGCCAGATCCCGATCTCGTCGGCGATGATCGTCGGCGAGCAGTTCGGTTTCACGTCGCCGACGAATGAATCCAAGCAGTGGCTGCACCGCTACGGCGACCAGGAGATCTCACAGTTCCGTGGCTCGGAAATGATCGCCGAGAAATGGAACCTGTCTCGCGAGGAGATGGAGCAGTACGCGCTGACCAGCCACGAGCGCGCGTTCGGCGCCATCCGCGGCGGCCACTTCGACAACGAGATCATTGCCGTCGAAACCGAATCCGGTGCGTTCCGGGTCGACGAGGGCCCGCGTGAATCGTCGCCGGAGAAGCTGGCCGGCTTGAAGCCCTTGGTCGAGGGAGGCCGACTGACCGCCGCGATGGCCAGTCAGATTTGCGACGGTGCCAGCGCAGTGCTGCTGGCCTCAGAAAGCGCGGTGCGGGCGCACAACCTCACGCCGCGGGCGCGCATCCACCACATCAGCGCCCGCGCCGCGGACCCGGTGTTCATGCTCACCGGGCCGATCCCGGCCACCCGCTACGCGCTGGAGAAGACCGGCCTGTCCATCGATGACATCGACACCATCGAGATCAACGAGGCATTCGCGCCGGTGGTGATGGCCTGGCTCAAGGAGATCAAGGCCGACCCGGAGAAGGTCAACCCCAACGGCGGCGCGATCGC
>NZ_JBYCLA010000406.1:0-4281 GCF_057473665.1 Mycobacterium sp. TH-M25 | reverse complement strand
AACAAGTCGGCGACATCTGTGGCGGCCTCGATGGCGACCAGTCGTTGGGCGAATCCGGTCTGGAACCGATCGAGGAACTGCGCTCCGGGCTGGATGGTGGCGCGGTCCATCAGCCACGAATCGCGCGGCATGATCCAGGTCAGCCGTTCCGGCGGAATACCGTTGCGCAGCAACCACAAACACGCATCGATGCCGGTCTTGCCGGCGCCGACGACAACGAATCGCTCGCGACCGACCGCGTTGGCCGGCATGCCGTTGGGCGGCACGCAGTCGACGCGAGAGGCGACGTCGTAGGCCGGCGGACGCATCGACGGCACCGTGGTCTGCAGGTAGGTCGCATCGACGATCCGGCGGCGCGCGTTGACGGTGTAGTCGCCGCCGGGCAGCGAGCGAAACCGGCCGTCGCCCAGATACTCGGCCATCGGGAAGTAGGACACCTGCCCGCTCGGCAGTAGGTCCTGGTGCATCACTTTTTCGAAGTAAGCGCAGATCTCGCCGACCGTCGCCAACTCGTAGAGCCCTTCGTTCCAGCCGAGTTGGTCGATGGTGTCGCTGCCCAGTCCGCGGGAGTTGACGCCGTAATAGGCCGAGGGCTGGTGCAGTCGGACGAACGGATAGGCGCTGTTCCAGTGGCCGCCCGGGGAATGCCCCCGGTCGACGATCACCACCTGTGCGTCGGTCTCGGTCACCAGGGTGTCGGTGAAGGCCATGCCCATCGCGCCGGCGCCGACGACCAGGTAGTCCGTGTCAATCCTTGTCACGCCGATTCTCCCCCTTGCTGGCGTCCGCGATTAGTCGAGCGGTAGTTTCGCGAAAATCTTTCCGGTCGGTTGGGGTGAACCGCCGCCGGGTTCGACGGTAAAGGCGAGCATGTTGGAGTTCTTCAGGCTGGTGAACGTGTGCGTGGTCGACGGCGTGATGGCGGCGGCGTTCATCGTGCCGGCCGACTGTGCGCCCTTGTCGCCGACCAGCCACATCTGGTAGACCGTGCCCTGCGACGGTGGCGGCACGTTATCCATCACCAGCACAGCGCCGTTCATGTCCCGCGAAAAGACCACCGTCGCCGTGCCGCCGGCCATCGGGGTCGAGGCTGTACGCACATCGGGTGCCGAGATGATCTGCTCGGCCATCGTCGGGACGTGTGCCGGGCGTAACGCGATGCCCGCGCCGAAGGCCGCCAACGCCACCACGATCGCGGCGGCGGCGGCCAAGATGGCCGCGCGCCAACGAGGCCGGCGGGTGGCGTCGGCAAGTATCGCCGCGCGCAGCCGCTCGGGCGGCTCGAGGGCTGTGGTCGACGACAGCACAGCCATGGTCTCGCGCACCGCGCGCACCTCGTCGCGGAAAGCCGCGGCGACGGCTTGCGGCGCGGCGGCGAGTTGCCGGTCGATGTCGACGCGTTCGCTATCGGTGACGGCGTTCAGCGCATACGGCGTGGCCAGTTCGAGCAAGTCGAATTCCGTGGGTCCGGTCATGTCACCCCCAGGCAGCCGCGCAGACCGCGCAGCGCGTCCCGCATCCGCGACTTGATCGTCGACAAATTGGCCGACAACCGCTGTGAGACTTCGGCGTAGGTCAATCCGCCGTAGTACGCCATCTCGATGCACTGCCGCTGCACGTCGGTGAGAGAGTCCAGGCAGGCCGCCACCCGCCGATGCTCGTCGGCGGCGATCGCCGAATCGGCCACCAGATCGCTCGGACGATCCACCGTGGCCGCGCCGTAGCGTGACTCCCGCTGGCCGGCGGACTGCTCGGCACGCACGCGGTCGACGGCCCGGCGGTGCGCGATGGTCATCAGCCACGACAGCGCGGAGCCCTTCGCCGGGTCGTACGACGTCGCGTTCCGCCACACCTCCAGGTAAACCTCCTGGGTGGTCTCCTCGCTATAGCCCGGATCCCGCAACACCCGGGTGATCAGTCCGTAGACCCGGGCCCGCGTGCCGTCGTACAGCGCGGCGAACGCGTCGGGCTCGCGCTGCGCCACCCGGCGCAGCAATGCGTCGAGGTCGGTGCGTTGCCGGGGTCCGCTCATCGACCGGTAGCCTAGCCGCTCGGCGACAGCGGCCGTCATGATCGTGCCGATCGAGGCGGGCGTGGAATGAAAAAGGATGTCCGTTGCTGGTATTCGCTGAACCCCGGCCGGCCTCTCATGTATTTCTCGGTGAGCCGGGCGCCAGTGGCGTAGACCAGGAAATACGTCATCGTGACGGGGGAGAGCACCGTGGCGGCCGACCACCAGGCGGTCAACGTGACCAGCCACAACCCCCACCAGACGCAGGCGTCGCCGAAGTAGTTGGGGTGCCGCGTCCACATCCACAGCCCACGATCCATCACCACGCCGTTGTGCGCGGGGTCGGACTTGAACGTCTGCAGCTGGTGGTCGCCGACGGCTTCGAAAAGCACGCCGACCAACCACACCAGCACCCCGGCCGAGGTGACCGCCAGCAACCGTGTCGGGGTCGGACCTGACACCGCCGAGAGCTGCAACGGCAGTGCGATGAACCAGGTCATGAAGGCTTGCAGCACGAATACCTTGACCACCACCTGGCCGACGCCCGCGCCGCGGAGCATATCGGCGTAGCGCGGGTCTTCGCCCTTGCCGGCGGATTTGCGGGCGATGAACCAGCTGAGCCGGCCGGCCCAGATGGCGACCAGCGCCAGCACCAGGTGCCGACGGAACTGATCGCCGTGGCCGAGCAGCGCCGCGACCGTCGCGACTGCGATGAACCCCAGACCCCAGGCAACGTCGACGACGTTGTAGCGACCGATGCGGTGCCCGATGCCGAAGGTGATGGCGTGCACCACCGTCAGCGCGACAAGCGAGGCGCCCGAGACAATCGCGAAGTCGGCCAACATCACGTCACTGCCTTGGCGAAGGTCCATTGGTAGACGTCGAGGTATCCCGACCGGAAGCCGGCTTCGGCGTGCGCCAGGTAAAGCTCCCACATCCGCGCGAAGACCTCGTCGAAACCGATGTGCGACAGCGTCTTCCGGCGCTGCATGAACCGCTCCCGCCACAGTCGCAGTGTCTCGGCGTAGTGATCACGCAGCGACAACTCATCGATGGTGTGCAACTGGGTCTCGCGCCCGACGATGTCCATGACGGCCTTGCTGGACGGAAGCAACCCTCCGGGGAAGATGTATTTCTGAATCCACGTGTGGGTGTCGCGGGTTGCCATCATCCGGTGGTGCGGCATGGTGATGGCCTGCACCGCGAGCCGTCCCCTCGGAGCCAGCAGCTGATCCAGCGCGCGGAAATACTCTGGCCAGGCGTGATAGCCGATGGCTTCGATCATCTCGACCGATATCACCGCGTCGTAGTTTCCGCCGACGTCGCGGAAGTCACGCAGATCGACTTTCACCCGATCAGACAGCCCGGCGGCGGCGGCGCGCCGGGCAGCCAGCCATTGCTGGCGCTCGGAAAGCGTGATCGAGCGGACGTTGGCCCCGCGCGCGGCCGCCCGGATGGCGAGTTCTCCCCAGCCGGTCCCGACTTCCAAGAGTTCGGTACCCGGACCCACGTGCGCCGCGTCCAGAAGTCGATCGATCTTGCGCCGCTGCGCGTCGGCAAGATCCGGCCACGCCGCAGGCAAACTGGTGAACAGTGCGCTCGAATACGACATGGTTTCGTCGAGGAATTCCCCGAACAAATCGTTGGAAAGGTCATAGTGCGCCGCGATGGCCTGCCGACTCTGGCGCCTGCTGCGGTTTGCCGATAGTGGTTGGGAAGCAGTGACGATGGGGCGCAGCCACTGCAAGCTGTGGGGTACCACAGTGTCCATTCCGCCGGCGAGCACGGTCAGCGCCTCGGTGAGCGCATCGGACTCCCACTCGCCGGCCATGTAGGACTCGCCGAACCCGATCAGTCCGTGCCGTCCGATGCGACGGGCCAACCGGTCCGGCTGGTGGATCGTCAGTGTCGGCGCCGTCGTGTCCTGCGCGCCGATCACCGAGCCGTCCGGGTACGTCAGCCGCAAGGGCAGTCGGCCGGCGATGCGGCGCAGCAGCCGGTCGGCCACCACCGCGGACGCCGACGAAGCGGGCCCGCCGGGAACTTTCGCCACTGCGGGCCAGCGCTCTGGATCGATGGTGGCACGGGTCTTCTCGATGCCCACCGGATTGCGCGGCAGCACCGGAAGCCGTCGTAGCCACAGTGCGATCCCTTGGACGCGGATCCGCAGCGCGATCATCAACGGGGCGAGGGGCGCGAGGATCTGCATCCGTGCCACGTGGCTCACCGTCGCGGGTCGGCGGGTGCCGCGCAGGGTCGCGACGAAGGAC
>NZ_JBYCLA010000405.1:0-1843 GCF_057473665.1 Mycobacterium sp. TH-M25 | reverse complement strand
CGACATCGCCCATACCCAGCACTTCTTTGCCAGAAGGGAGCATACCGACGGGCTTGCGTACGGTGGGCGGAAACCGGCCGACAAGGATCCCATTCTCATCGGTGAGACTGATATTCGCACACCGTTCCGCTTCCCACGGGATGAAGGCTTCAAGAACCCACTTCGACATCGCGAGATGCTGTTCGGCGGTGACGACGTTCGCCCAGCAGTCCATTGGCCCGCCGGGAATTCCCTCGAATACCATTATTTCGCAGGGTCCTGTGGTTGTCAGCGCGGGAAACACGAAATACTCTCCGACACCAGGGATCAGGCTGAAGGACACGGCCGAGTAGTCCGGTCGTGGTAGCATACCGTTCACGTAGGTGAGGGCAAGTGCTCGCTGGGGACAATCATAGGGAGAACGGGTAGCATCGCGTTCGAAGATCTTCGCAATGTCGCCTTTTCCAGCAGCGACAATGAGGAGATCAGTACTTTCGGCATGACGATCGAGATCGTTTACAGCTGCATCTTCGTAGACAATAATTCCTCCGCGTCTTTCGAACTCGGCCATCCAGCGCGGCATCTTCACCCGCTGGTCCACAGATCGGGCGGGTACATCCAGTCGTGCCGCGAGCGAAATCGCCTTACTACCATCTGGTCCGGCCACCGTCAAAGAAATACCGTCAACAGCCGGACATTCGGTGTCCCAGAAGTTTAACCCGACGGAGCTCTCACGGGTCAGTGCGTTGCCGAACATGCATTGGCTGGACATGACCTTGCCTGTTCGGATCTGCTCGGGCGTGCGGTTGGAAACGATTGTTACGCGATATCCGGCGTTAAGCAGCCCGATGCCGAGCTGCAGGCCGGCTTGCCCGGCACCGACGATGGTGATCCTGCGGTCCATAATGACTCCTTCGATCATTCGGCGAGTTTGGGAATAGTGGGTACGGCTTGTTCGGGTCCCATCGCTGAGTAGCCGCCGTCGACGGCCCAGTCCGCGCCAGTCACGAACGATGTACGGTCACTGCAAAGGAACGTGACAACTTGACCGATCTCGTCAGGATTTCCTACGCGACCCAGCAGGTGAAAATCTTCCGCCACCGCATCGGCCTTGGCCCGATTGGACCCAGTAAGTTCATCCATGACCTTGGACCAAACCCAGCCAGGGCTAATGGAATTGACCCGGATACCATCGCCGATGTAGTCCATGGCCATCGAGCGTGTCAACTGCAAAATTGCAGCTTTGCTGGCAGGATATAGCCAGCGCCCCGCTTGCGCTACCTTGGCCGAGATCGACCCGAAGTTGACAATCGCCCCACCACCGCGGGCAGCCATGTGCGGGCGGACCGCCTCGGCAAATAGCGCTGCACTGACAAGGTTGACCTCGAGCGCAGCACGCCACTGGGCTCGGCTAGATGATGCGCCGTCATCCTCATAGGAACAGGCCAGGTTCACCAGGATGTCGACTGATCCGAAGGTGCTCAACGTGGTTGCGACGCAGCGCCCGATGGCGGTGTCGTCGGTAATGTCGGTGTCGATGTAGAGGATCCGACCGCCGCCATGGTCAACAATCGGTTTGGCCCCAAGCTCATCGATGTCGGCGATCACGACAGCGGCACCGGCCAGCGTCAGCGCATTGACAACGCCTAGACCGATCTTCGTCGAGCCCCCGGTCACGATAGCCGACTTGCCGGCGAGATCGCCTGCCTGTGTGGTCATTTCGTGGTCCTTTGGTCCGGTGATCGCTGCACTAATTCATCAATTCCGGGGTGCAGCATAGCGGGAGTCGAATTCGAGAGCTATCCATTAAACGCGGGCGCTGTACCGATCGCGCGGAATGAAAACGGTGCGGTGCTTTTGTTTT
>NZ_JBYCLA010000404.1:0-4481 GCF_057473665.1 Mycobacterium sp. TH-M25 | reverse complement strand
ACATCCATCACCGTGCCGGGGTCCGCGTCGATGTAGATCGTCTGGGCCGTCTTCTCCGCCACCTAAGTCTCTTCCTTACTCCGCTTACTCCGCGCTGCGCTGCTCAGGGCTCGCACCGCCGCCCACGCAGAAACGGTACTCCCCGGCCGGGCTCAGGCCTGGTCAAGCACCGGAGAAACCCCGACCGGGCGGGAGCTCTCCAGCGTCGTCTTCACTTCGAAGGCCATCTTTTTGCCCGCGACCCGGCGCCGATGCGTCATTCTCGCGAGGTTTAGCCTGGCCAGTTGCGTGGCCGTCACTCCGGTCGGCTCGGCGTGCAGAAAGTAGTGCAGCACTGCACCACCCAGCGTCGGCTCGAGCCAGATTTCCATCGTGCCGGTCAGCGGGCCCGCCACCGCCCATCGAACGCCGTGCGGACCGCGATCCTCGGTGACCTCCAGGCGCAGATCGGGCCACCACCTCCGCCAGTTGGACGGATCGCCCACGGTGGCGCCGATGCGTGCCGGATCGGCGGCGACGTAGGTCTCGTCGGCAATCTGAACGCTGTGCACGGCCAATAGCTTCACATACCTGGGCACGGGCCGGGAATCGCCCGCTCATCAGCGGGCCCGCTGGGCCGCGCAGCACCACCGGATAGTCTTATCGCGCTGCTGTTTGCCTGTAACCCTGTTTGGCTGTAATCACTGAAGCGAGGTCGGAAAAGAGTGCGCGAATTGACCGTTCCCGCCAGGTTCACTGTCGGTGAGCACGACAACATCGTTTCCACGGTGTTCGAGCACGAGCGCGATGACCCTGATGCGGTGATCTTCAACCGTCTGGTCGACGGAGTCTGGACCGACGTGACGTGCGCGCAGGCTGCCGCCCAAATTCGTTCGACGGCACTGGGCCTGATCGCGCAAGGGGTACGCGCCGGCGACCGGGTGGCCATCTTCTCGGCGACCCGCTACGAATGGACGATCCTCGACCAGGCGATCCTCGCTGCCGGGGCGGTCACCGTCCCGATCTACGAGACGTCCTCGGCCGAGCAGGTGCGCTGGGTGTTGAGCGATTCGGCCGCGGTGGTGGCGTTCGCCGAATCCGATTCTCACGCAAAGGTCATCTCCGAGCTGGCCGGCGACCTGCCCGAGCTGCGGCGAGTGCTGCACATCGACGGGTCAGGTCCCAAAGCGCTCGATCAGCTCGAGCAAGAGGGCGCATCGGTCGACCCCGCCGAACTCACCGCCCGCGTCGAGGCGCTGCGCAGTGAAGATCCCGCGACGTTGATCTACACCTCGGGCACCACCGGTCGCCCGAAGGGCTGCCAGCTGACGCACGCGAACCTGGTCTACGAGACCCGCGGAACCAAAGAGGTGCTGCCGACGCTGCTGAAGAAGGGCGAGCGGCTGCTGATATTCCTGCCGCTGGCCCACGTGTTGGCCCGCGCGCTGACGCTGTGCGCGTTCCACAACAAGGTGACCGTCGGATTCACCAGCGACATCAAGAATCTGGTGCCGATGTTCGGGGTGTTCAAGCCAACGGTGGTGGTGTCGGTGCCCCGGGTGTTTGAGAAGGTCTACAACACCGCGGCGCAGAACGCGGCCAGCGACGGCAAGGGCCGCATCTTCGAGATGGCCGCGCAGACCGCGGTCGAGTGGAGCCAAGCGCAGGACGACGGCGGCCCCGCTCTGCTGCTGCGGGCCAAGCACGCGCTGTTCGACAAGCTCGTCTACCACAAGCTGCGCGCCGCGCTCGGCGGCACCTGCCGCGCATCGGTGTCCGGCGGCGCTCCGCTGGGCGCCCGGTTGGGCCACTTCTACCGCGGCGTCGGGCTGAGCATCTACGAGGGCTACGGGCTGACCGAGACCAGTGCGGCGATCACCGTCAACCAGGTGGGCGCGTGCAAGATCGGCACGGTCGGCAAACTGGTGCCGGGCAACAGCCTGCGCATCGCCGACGACGGCGAGTTACTGGTGCGCGGCGGGGTGGTGTTCCACGGCTATTGGCACAACGAACAGGCCACCAGCGAGGCGTTCGAAGACGGCTGGTTCAGGACCGGTGACCTGGGCGCCGTCGACGAAGACGGGTTCTTGACGATCACCGGTCGTAAGAAAGAAATCATCGTTACCGCGGGCGGAAAGAATGTCGCCCCAGCGGTTTTGGAAGATCGGTTGCGGTCGCACCCGTTGATCAGTCAGGCAATGGTGGTCGGCGACGCCAAACCGTTCATCGGCGCGCTGATCACCATCGACCCGGAGGCGATCGAGGGGTGGAAAGAGCGCAACGGCAAGCCTGCCGGCGCCTCGGTAGCTGACCTGGCCACTGACCCCGACCTGCTCGCCGAGGTGGACGCCGCCGTCAAACAGGCCAACCTGTCTGTCTCACACGCGGAGTCGATACGTAAGTTCCGCATTCTGCCGGTCGATTTCACCGAGGACACCGGGGAATTGACCCCGACGATGAAAGTCAAGCGCAAGGTCGTGGCCGAGAAGATCACTGACTCCATCGAGGCAATCTACGACAAGGGCTAGCCGCGGATCAGGTCGGACAGTCGCCCGGCCAGATCCTCCGATCGCCACCGCGCGGTGACCCACTCGCGGCCGGCGGCGCCCATCGCGGCGGCGCGATCCGGGTCGCCCAACAGTTCGCTGACGGAGTCGGCGATCTGTTGTACCGAAGTACCGTCGACCACCATCCCAGTTTTGTTGTGCTGCACCGTCTCCGGCGCCCCCCCAGAGGATCCGGCGATGACCGGAACGCCGGTCGCCGAAGCTTCCAGGAATACGATGCCGAGCCCCTCGACATCCAGTCCGGCGCCGCGGGTGCGACACGGCATGGCGAACACGTCCGCCATCGCGTGGTAGGCGGGCAGTTCGGCAAAGGGAACGCCGCCGGTGAACGTGACGTGATCGGTGACGCCGAATCGTTCGGCCAGTACGCGCAGCGTCTCCAGATACGGACCGCCGCCGACGATCACCAGCGCGGCGCCATCCACCCGCTGCCTGATCGCGGGCAACGCTCGGATCAACATGTCCTGGCCTTTGCGCGGCACCAACCGCGACAGGCACAGCACCGTGGGCCGCCGACCCAGTCCGTAGCGCTTGCGCATCTCGTCGCGGCCGGCGGCATCGGGCCGGAAGCGCTCGACGTCGACGCCGGGCGGCAGGTGTTCCAGGGCCGCGTGCGGCCCGAACGCCGCGGCGAATCGGCCTCGCGTGTAACGACTGACGTAGGTCACGACGTCGCTGTCGTCACCGATGCGGCGCAGCACCGAGCGGGCACCCGGCAGCATCGACCACCCCACCTCATGGCCGTGGGTGCTGGCCAGCACGCGGCGCGCACCGGCCCGCCGAGCCCGCCGGGCCAGCAGGGCCAGCGGTGCGGCGGCACCGAACCAGACCGTGTCGATGTCGTGCTCGGTGATCAACCGTCGCATCCGCGCGTCGACGCCTGGGACGGGCAGCATCAACGTCCCGGGATGGCGCACGACGCGATAGCCGACGGTCCGGGCGTCAAAGGCGTCGGCATCTTTCCAGTGCGGGGCGTACACCGTCAGGGTGTGCTCCCCCGCCGCCGCCAGCCGCGTCACCAGGTCGACCAGATAGGACTGGATACCGCCGCGCCGGGGCGGAAAATCGTTGGTTACCAGCAGGACCCGGGCCACCTAGGAAGGCTAGCCTGAGGCTCAGCCGGTGAGCTGACGGGCCAGCCACCGCTGCCAGTCGGCCAATATCACGGCCTCATCGGCACCGAGCACCTCATGAACCGCGGTGGGCACGTCGCTGTGGTGATCGCCGCACGCCGCCTCGTAGAGCGCGCGCAGTGCCGGCGCGCCGCGGGTGTCGGCGACGAAAAGCGCGAACAGCCAGGCGCGGTCGTAGGCCTGGGACCGTTGCGGCCCCGGATCGGCCAGGTCGGCGTCGGACGGCAGCGCACTGGGCGTCGCGATCTCGGGCACTGGGCTGTGTGTCCGTGCGACATAGTCCGCGACGCCTTCGGTTAGCCATTGCGGTGCATCGACGGCGGTGTCGGCGCGCGCAGCGTAATGAAAGAGCTCATGGGTCACCACGATTTGCAGTGCGTAATCGCTCATGCCTGCCGCGCCGGGCGCCAAGACAATCCGCTGGCCTTGCGCGGTCCGCCGAGCGGGATCCACTTGGTCGGCAACTGCGATTGCGGCAATGTCGGCCCATTGCGCGCTGGATCCGCCGCCGGCCGTCGCCTCGAATTGCTGCCGGGTTCCGGTAGCAACCACGTCGATGTCTCGGGGCCAATCACGGCCCCAGAACGCGTCCACCGCGTCGATGGCCGGGCCGACGTCCGCGACCATTCGAGCCAGCAGGGCTTGCTGCCGCGATCCGCCGAGATTGGTCATCCGCACGGTGCGGTCACCGACCGCAACGGCGCTGAGCGGCGAAACGTCGTGGCCCATCGTGGTAGCGACGAAAGCGCCGAAAAACAACTCTGCGGTGAGCACGCCGGCCAACAACCGGCGCATTGCTCTA